>JBFJTQ010000613.1:0-2907 GCA_041625275.1 Binatia bacterium
CCCTCTGTCCCCCTTTTTCAAAGGGGGAATATTTCCGAGAAGACTTAAACCCCTCTTTGGCAAAGAGGGGAAGGGGAGATTTGTGCGTGCAATGCGAGCGAACCCGCCTCCAAGAACATCGACTGGTTATGTCAAGAACTGTTAGGGACACTATACTAGCTTATCTTGGATTGTTCACAGGAACAGCGACCACGCAGCGAGCCTTTCCGGTCGCGGGCAATGGTCCTGTGCCTTGAGGAGGCTTAGTCCTCGCCGGGCACGGAATGGCAGATTTCAGATCTCAGATTCGCCATTTGCAATCCAGAGGCTTGTGCCCGTTTGCTCCGAGGCTCGCCCTTTGGTCGACGGCGTGTCGTGCCTTTTCCTCGCTCCGTGAATTATCCAGGCTAGCTATATTCCGCACCTGGGTTGCGCATGTCAAGGGCATGACTTTGCTTGACACTCTAGGTCATTTTTCCTAACAGTGAATTGAGTATGCGAAGAAGCTCGGGATTGCTTGTCCGAGCGGGTGCGAGCCAGGCGCAGCAGAGCCTGTCGTTGACCCGGCGCGTGGGGCCACGTTTTTCCCGCAAGCGCGCTCGGCCAGGGCGCAAGACAGGAATTTTATCAGCGACGGGGTCGCCTATGGCGGTTGAACTGAGTGGGCCATCGCTGATAGAAGATTCACCAGTGGCGGAGGGAATGCACGGCAGTCATGCAAAATCGAGTTAGGATCGAATTATGTTTGAAGACTTAAGGGGCTATCTGACCCACCTGGAAGAGCAAGGCCAGCTCCTGCGCGTAAAAGACGAAGTGGATGTCAAATACGACATCGCTGCAGGGGTGCGCAAGGCATCCGATAGCGCAGGTCCGGCGTTATTGTTCGAGAATGTGAGGGGCTACCCGGGCTGGCGGGTTCTGGGGGGGCTGTTTGCAACCCGCAAGCTGGTTGCGCTCGGTCTCGGCGTTCCCCAGGATCAGATGCTCGAGCGCTACTTGACGTTGGAGGACCAGCGGATTGCGCCGGAAATGGTCGCCACGGGGCCAGTAAAGGAAATCCGCTGGAGCGGCGATCAGGTCGATCTGCGCAAACTCCCCATTGTCACGCACGCGGAAAAAGACTGCGGCCCTTACGTTACGATCGGCGTGCAGATCGGCAAAGACCCCGATACGGAAGCACGCAATGTGTCGATTCACCGCATGCTGGTCCTGGGCAAAGACCGGCTCTCTCTTTGGGCTCCTGCGGATCATCACCTGGGCCGAATGATCTTGATGGCAGAAGAAAAACAAAGAGGCTTGGCAGTCGCGACGGCCATTGGCGTCGAGCCCGCCATCATCATTGCATCGCAGGCGAAGGTGCCCTTTGGCATTGACGAATTCTATGTGGCCGGCGGACTGCGCGGCGCGCCGGTGAAACTTGCAAAATGTGAAACCATCGATGTCGAAGTTCCAGCCTCGGCCGAAATTGTCATCGAAGGCGTGACCGTCCCTGGGGAAAGGGTCGCGGATGGTCCGTACGGGGAATATCCGGGCTGCTACAGCGAAGCTAAACAGGCGCCAGTGCTCAGAGTCACGGCCATCACGATGCGGCAAAATCCCATTTATCAGACGGCGCTCACGGGTATGCCGGTGACCGAGAATCACACGCTCATCGAATATGGCAACGCCGCCGTGGTGTATCGCGAGGTCAAAAAAATCGTGCCGGAAGTGCGGGGAGTCAATATGACTCCAGGGGGAACTTTTCGCCATCATGTCGTGGTGTCCATCAAGAAGCGCAGCCAGGAGGAGGCGCGCAACGTCATCCTGGCTCTGCTCTCCATGGGCATCGGTCTCAAGCAGGTGACCGTGGTGGACGAAGATATCGATCCGTTCGATCCGCTCCAGGTGGAATGGGCTCTGAGCACCCGCATGCAACCTGACAAGGACATTATCATCATTCCGCGCATTGCCTGCTCTACCCTCGATCCGTCGTGCCCGGCGCCGCGTATCACCGGCGCCTGGGGCATTGACGCTACGGCACCTCTTGCGGACCGTTGGCGGTTTGCAAAAGTCGAAATTCCCGGCGTCGACAAGGTGAAATACCTCTGACGTCCGATGTTCAAAGTTCGAGGTTCGATGTCTGACCCGGAGATCTTTGAACTATCGAACCAGGAACTTTGAACGATAGAGAGAAGAGAGAGAAGTGAGAAACTTTGACTACCTCGAACCGACCACGGTCGGCGAAGCTTGCGCCCTTCTGAAGCAGTTTGGCGGCGGTGCAAAGATTTTCGCCGGCGGAGCACATCTCACGATTCTAATGAAGCAGGGGCTTTACCAGCCCAGGGCGCTGGTCAATATCAAGAAAATTGCCGCGCTGCGGGGCATCGACTTCGATCCTACGGAGGGATTGACCCTTGGTGCCCTTGTCACCCACCGTGAAGTCGAGACCTCACCCCTCATCCGAGAAAAATTCCCGGTGCTGGCCGAAGCCGAAAAAGAGGTTGCCAATATTCGCGTGCGCAACATGGGCACAGTGGGGGGAAACCTGGCTTCCGGGGAGCCGCTGACGGATCTTTCGCAGATCTTCATTTCGTTGGACGCGAAGGTCAAGATCGTCGGCCCTGGCGGGGAACGGGTCATCGCCGTGGAAGAACTTTTCGTCGATTTTTATCAGACGAGCCTCGCCGAAGACGAGATCCTCACCCATGTCATCATCCCGCCCCTGCCGCCGCGTTCCGGCGTCGAATACATTCGCTTTTCAAGCAGTTCCGTTGTCGATAAGCCGGCAGCCGGGGTTGCGGTGAGGATGTCTCTGGAACCGGCACATGAAATGTGCCGGATTGTGCGCGTCGTTCTGGGTTGCGTTGGAGCGACGCCCGTCAGGGCGCGCCAGGCGGAGGCCGCGCTCGCGGGTAAGCCAATCACCCCGGACCTTGCCGAAGAAGCCGC
>JBFJTQ010000614.1:0-2901 GCA_041625275.1 Binatia bacterium
GCAAGCCCTACAACCGTGGGCATGCCGATTGGGATTGCAATTGGCAAATCTCGAATTGCAAGTTTGAGATCTGCAATCTGAAGTCTGTCATTCCGAACGCAGCAAGGGCTAGACAGGTCTCGCTGACCGCGTAGTCATGTGAGTTTTCGTCGGTTTGGGGTTAATTTTTTAACGCGAAGTGTTTTGCCGCCATCTCGGCGATCGACTGACCAATGGCGAGGGAAGCGGTGGCGCCAGGTGAAGGAGCGTTCAGTACGTGGATCGCATTGCGGCTTTGCTTGATGACGAAGTCATCGACTAGTGCTCCATTGGCTGAAACCGCTTGCGCCCGTACACCCGACCCGCCCGCAACCAGGTCATCAGCCTTAATTTCGGGGAGCAGTTTCTGTAGCGCTTTGACAAAAGCCCGCTTGCTCAAAGACCGATAGAATTCGCCGCACCCCGTCTGCCAGTACTTTCCCACCATCGCCCAAAACCCTCTGTAGGACAGAGTGCTCCAAAGGTCCCCGATGCTAAGATCGGTTTTATGATAACCCTCTCGGGCGAAGGCCAGCACGGCGTTAGGGCCGGCCTCGACGCCGCCGTTGATCATGCGCGTAAAATGAACCCCCAGAAATGGGAAAGCGGGGTCGGGAACGGGATAAATGAGGTTCCGCACCAGGTGGTGTTTCTCCGCTGTCACTTGGTAATACTCGCCGCGAAAAGGAATGATTCGGTGCTCCTCCGCCGGCGCTTCGCCATCGCCGGTACCCATTGTTTTGGCGATCAGATCGGATTGGAGGCCGCAGCAGTTGATCAGATGGCTCGTGCGGTAATCTCCACTGGCGGATTGGATGATGATCTCGCCCCGGCCTTTGATGATTCCAATGGCTCGGCTTGAAGTGCGGATCTCGCCCCCAGCCGCGCGGATCTCGTTAGCATAGGCTTCGGCGACCCTGGTGTAGTCAATAATACCCGTTGCCGGCACGTAGAGCGCTTTGACGCCGGCGGCGTTGGGTTCGATCTCTCTAAGCCGTTCGGGGCCGATCATCTACTCCCCTTCAAGTCCGTTGGCTACGCCGCGGCGATGAAGCTCCTCGAGGCGCGGCAATTCTTCGTCCGAAGTGGCCACGATCACCTTGCCGCAGAGTTCATAGGGAACGGCATGTTGAGAGCAGAACTCTAGTAGAGCCTTGCGCCCTGCGACGCAGGTTCGGGCTTTCAGCGATCCCGGCTTGTAATAGATCCCCGAGTGGATGACCCCGCTGTTGTGACCGGTCTGGTGGCATGCGATTCGAGGTTCCTTCTCCAGGATCAGTAGCGCCGTGCGCGGATAGGCCTTAGCGATTCTCATCGCTGTGGCCAAGCCAATAATCCCTCCGCCGAGAATCGTGAGATCATATGATTGAGTCATCGCCTCATCCGAGTCGCAATTTTAAACCATGTCCTGTCATGAGTCCCAGCACCGTGGATACAGCGGATCGGTCAACCGAGTCAAGGCAAAATCAGATCTGCCTCTTAACTACCGGCGTTCGCCCCATGAAAGTGAGCTCGTTATCGAGCTCACAAAAAAATCCTTCCCCAGCCCAACATGATGTTTTTTCAAGCCGAGTTTGCCGCTTACGTTCTTCGCATTGATCGCTGCTGCAGGCGCACCGACTTTGATGGCATAAAAAGGCGACGGTCTGTCATGAAAGAGACCGTCAGATAGAAATGCCGGGGCAATCGCGGCGACGGTGTAGTGGGTAACGGATGAAATTGGATATTAGTGTTTGACGCTATTGACGTCGGCTTGTTTTTCTTTAAGTCTCCGAATTAGTTCTTCGTAGGAAGAATTGTTGATGACCCGGTTGAACTGGGAGCGAAAATTATTGACCATACTGACATTCTCGATAACGACGTCGTAGACCTTCCATTCGTTGCCGACCAATCGGGACTTGTAGTCAATAGTGAACTCCTGCCCTTTGCTGGTAATGATCCTGCTGTTGACCTCGGCGTAGCTGCCGTCCAGCTTTTCGCCCAGGTAAACAATTTTCTCATCCGTGTAAGATTCGATCGTGTCGCTGTAAGCTCGCTCGAGCAGTTCCGTAACAAGCGGACGAATTCTTCCTGTTCTCTCGGGGTACGGCGGCGCCAGTTGCTACCGAGGGAACGCTTGGCCATCTCAGCGAAATCAAAGCGCGCGAATAAAATCTGTCTTAGCTGCTCACGACGCTCAGTTGCCTTTGCCGCAGTTTTGAGCCGCGGATCCTTAAGCACGACCAGCGCTTTGTCCACCGTCATCCTAATCTGGTCTGTAGCGCCGCCAGCTAAACATAGAGAGGGTAATATCAGTGGAACGACGATGAAAAACCAGCCGACAAATTTGGATGAGCCCCGTCCATTATGAGACATTTTTGCCCTATTTTTCTGGCTTCGATGTTAGATCTCCGCCCACAACCTTGCCAATCAAATCCGTAATGTCCGGCGGTGATTCGGTATCACGAATTTTCCCACCGGGCGAGATTATTTTATCCGAAGCCCCAGGGCTGATCAATATAAATTTATCGCCGATAAGCCCCCGTGCCCGCACAGAAGCGATGACGTCCTCCTGCAACTTAACCTGCGGCTCCACGCGCAAGGTAACGCGGGCGTTGTCGTCCACCAACCCGATGGATTCAACCTTGCCGACTCTGACGCCGGCAATTTCAACAGGGTCACCGATTTTGAGTCCCGCCACGGAGGCAAAATCAGCGAAAACCGCGTAGCCCGTGTTGCCGAACAACTCCAGTTTCCCGAGGTTTATGGCTAAATAGCCAAGGCATACGATTCCCAGGAGGACAAAGACGCCGACGAGTATGTCAGTTCGTGATTGATTCACTTTTACTTCTCCTACAGGACGTGAATCGGACCCTCAGTCTTTCCCTGAATAAACTGTTGCAC
>JBFJTQ010000615.1:0-2887 GCA_041625275.1 Binatia bacterium
AATAAGGTGCATTCCATTAACACAGGAGGATCGAGGCTTTGAGCGATCAAACAAAGACTCATCCAGCTCAAAACGACGCCGTTTTCAACATCGCATCCGTCCAAACCTGGCGCGCGGTTCTTCGCAGAGCAGTGGCATGGAAAACCGCCCGCTACACGAAAGGCGATATCGAGGCCACGGTCGTTGGAGTCACAGACGAAGACGGAACGACAGGTTACGGGTACATGCCAGCGATGTCCATTGTCGGGGAAGCGCCTTTCTCGTCGGAGCCCTTGATTCAATCTTTGCTCGCCCCGATCTTGCGGAATCGTAGCTTCGTTGGCATCCGACCAATTCTACACGAGCTGGAAACGCTCCTCGGAGGCAACTTCCAAACGAAATTCGCCATTGAGGAGGCGCTCTGGGATCTGCTCGGCAAAAAGCTGAGAACGGAGCTAGTCAATCTCATTGGCGGTGCCTGTAATCGAGAAGTGCCCGTGATGCGCATGCTCGGCCTCAAACCGCCGCAGGAGACTGCCGCGGAGGCAAAGGCCTTGGTCGATCGCGGATACCGCCACGTCAAGGTCAAAATCGGCCTCGATGAAAAGCGCGATGTCGAAACTGTTAGTCGCGTCCGAGAACTCATCGGCCCTGATGTGTTTCTCTCGGTCGATGCCAACCAAGCATACGCGCCCATGCAGGCGGTGCGTGTTTTAAGACAATTGGAACACGCCGACCTCGGGGTCGTGGAGCAGCCCGTGAGACGGGACGATATACGCGGCATGGCATTCGTGAGGCAACATGTAGCTGTGCCGATCATGGCCGATGAAGGGATAGAAACGGCAACCGACGCCTTGCGGCACATCGAAGCCGGAGCCATGGATGCGGTGAGCATTAAATTGTGGAAGATGGGCGGTCTCTACCGCTCTCGCGATATCGCTTCAGTGTGCAGGGCGGCCAACGTCAGCGTTCACGTTGGAAGCACGGCGGGAAGTCAGTTACTGGAAGCCATACAGCTGCACTTCTGTGCTTCGATCCCCGATCTTTTCGGCGGGGCGGAGATAGGCGAATTCGAGTCGCTGAGCGACGACCCGGCATCAGGGCTTATTGTTGAAGATGGCTCGCTTCGGGTTCCGAGATCTCCCGGGCTTGGCATTGTCATCGACCACGGAAAACTAAGGGAAACGACAGGTATTTGGGAAAACAGATAGGAATAAGACGAGGACGCTGTTCATGATCCGCGTTGCCTTTGTGATCGGCGGGTACCCACCTGAGGAGTACAAGCGGCGAGCTGATATAGCCTGTTCCTATTCCACGTCTGAAATCGAAGTAGGCATCATTGACACCAACGCCTCGCCATATTTTTACGGCATCACGCCGACGGAAATTCAGCTTGTGGCGCCGGCCTATATAGAAAGCTTTCGGAGAGCCGAAAAGGAAGGCTATCACGCAGTCGTGCCGCTGGGAATGCTTGATTTAGGGGTGGATGGAGGCAAGTCGGCCGTCGATATCCCCGTGGTTGGCCCTATGGAAGCCTCCTTGCACATTGCCTCCCTGCTCGGAGACCGATTTGGCTTGATCATCTACCACGAGAAGCTACTGGCGTTTAATCGCGCCATAGTCAGGCGTTACGGGATGGAAGATCGCATCGTCGGGTTCGGCGTGAGTGGCTTCGACTTGCCCGATCTCACGGCCAATCGCGAGCAGGTCGTGCAGAACTTTGTTGAACAAGCGAAGCGGCTGGTAGCCCGCGGCGCGGAAGTCATTATCCCCATGGGCATCAGCCAGTGTCCGGTTCATATAAAGCCGGACTGGCTGCAGACGCAGCTCGGGGTGCCAGTCGTAGAAGGAATCGGGGCGCCGATTCGGATGGCCGCTCTGCTCGCTGGCTTGGGCTTGACCCAGAGCCGCGTGCGTTGGCCCAAGTCGCGCGGAGCTTCCAAATAACCCGGTAGGCATTTCAATGTGGCAAGATCAGTTGTCAGGTAAGACTATCCGCCATGTCCTGGCGGACGCCGCGCAGCGATGGGGCGACCGTGAGGCCATGGTATTCGAAAACGGGACGCTAACCTACCGGCAGCTTGAACAGTCCTCGGCTGCGCTAGCCCGGGCTTTTCTGGCCTTAGGCATCAGACGCGCTGACATCGTAGCGATATGGATGGCCGGTTACGCGGAATGGCCGCCGCTCTACTACGCATTGGCAAGGATCGGCGCGATTATGGTCCCGGTGAATACCCGCTTTAGAGCGGATGAGCTCGAGTATGTTCTAAGAAAATCCAAAGCGCGCCTGCTGATTTTCAGAGACGAAAAACCGCCAAAGAAGGATTACCGGGCATTACTTTACGATGTTTGCCCGGAGATCGAGCGGGGCTTGGAAAAACATCCGAGTTCCCATCTCCCTCACCTGGCCCAGGTCGTCGCCATCGCCGACAAGCCGCCTCCCGGCTGCCTCTCCTTCGCGGACCTGCAAGAAACCGGCGCACGGGCACCGAACGGGGCGCTGGCAGACGCGGAGGCTTTGGTTCAACCCGACGACGTCGCACTCCTCCAATTCACCTCAGGGACCACCGCCGATCCCAAGGGAGCCATGCTCTACCAGCTCGCCATGTTACGCGGCGCTAATTATTGCAGCGTTCCCTTACGGCTCGGCGAGCATGATCGCTACTTCAGCCCGCAACCGTTTTTCCACGCCGGCGGATCCATCAAGGTTATGATGGCGCCTATCATCACCGGCTGCACCATGGTCGTCCAGGCCTATTTCGACCCTGGGGAAGCCCTATACTTCATGGAACGCTATCAATGTAACGTCACCATGGGACATCAACCGCACTATATCGAGTACCTCAACCATCCCGATTTGGCGAAGCGAAGACTATGCCTCGATCGAGGTCTCATCTTTGCCTCGCCA
>JBFJTQ010000616.1:0-2885 GCA_041625275.1 Binatia bacterium
AAAGCCAGGTCCATGTCGGTGATATTGATAAGCTCTTTGAAGCCGAGTTTGTCCACAGCGAAAAGGGTCGGCGGAGAGACCACGCCCGCGTCTATGGATCCGCCCTGCAGCCCTCCCATGATCGAGCTGACCGAGCCCATCTGCAGAATGGTCAGATCCTTCTCCGGTTGGAGTTTATGCTTCCTGAGCGCATACCGGGCGGATATGTCCGTGCTCGATCCGAAACGAGTGACGCCGAGTTTTTTTCCTTTGAGGCCATCTATCGTTTTGATCTCGGGTTTGGCGTAGATGGAGAATATCATCTTGTTGACCGTATTGCCGATAATCTTTATATCGGCCCCACCCAGAGCGGCGGCCATGGCGGAGCTGCCGTTAAACGAGCCGATTTCGACCTCACCGGCAACCGTCACCTGAGCGAGCTGACTGCCGCTCGGGATGAGAATGATCTGGTCTTCCAGCCCCTCCTTGGCGAACAGCCCTGCATCATGGGCAACCCATATGCCGATATAGGAGCCGCTGATGGAGCTGTAGCCGATGCGGATACGCTCGGCGCTCCAGGAAAAGGAAACCAGAAAAAGACTTAGCAAGAATGCACTGATTATTGTTTTCATCGCCTGCTCTCCTGAAATAATTGTCTTCAACTCGGCTGCCGTTATTTCAGCGGCGAACAGGCGGCGGGAACCATCAGCATGTTTTCCTGCTTGAGCATGAACTCCCTGGTCGGCGGCGGCCAGCCCTTCACGTTCTTTGCGGCTTCTGCTCGCAGCCGTTCGCGTTCGGCGGCGTCCTTGTAGGGCCACACGTGAATGAACTGATTGAGCGGCCCGATGGCCGTCACCCAGGCGGCGGCCAGCGGGGAAACTTTGGTCCGGGCCGGCATGATCTCGCCGAAACGCTCGATCACAGTGGGCATGGTTCCGGGGAGGTACGTGTAGACGCGGAACTCATAGAGGTTTCCCAGAGTCCGGGCTTCCAGCGGCGGGCAAAACGGGGTTGGCTGGAGAATTTTGTTTTCCTGCGTGATGATGAATTCCTGCGTTTTCGGCGGCCATTTGCCGGTCTTTCTAGCTTCCTGGCCGATCCGCTCCCTCTCTTCGAAGCTCTCATAGGGCCAGATGTGGAGGACCATGTTCAATCCTCCGACCTCCGAGCGCCACAGTCCCCCTAGCTTGGAGAATTGCTGTCGTGCCGACAGCCCTTCAGTGAAACGTTCTTCGAAAGAAGCCGTCGTTCCGGGCTTGAGCAGATAGGTTCTCATTTCGACAAACATAAGTCCCTCCCCGTCGGGTATTTCTATCCTTACTCCCACAAATCCATGAACGATTGCAATAGGGAAACCTACCGTTTATGCGGTGCGGTCACTTTCGCCTGGGAGGTTGGCCTGTGAATCACGAGGAATTCGGGCGGACGGAGATCAATCTGCCTTAGATGGGGCTCGGCACATGGCAACACAAAGGCGGCGTCGAGCCGCTTCGCAAAGGGATGGAACCGGGAGCCTCTCACATAGACACGGCCGAGATGTTCGGTACCGAGGAGATGGCCGGCGAAGCAGCGAAAGGAAGGCGCCAATCTGATCGTGCTCGCTGTCCGCGAAGAGAAACGCACGGGAACGGGCATGATTCAAGAGCTCGCCCAAAGCGGGGGGTCAGGTGTTTTTCCGCACCCGGATTCCGGAGTTGATCGTAAAATTCATGGCGCGAGATGTGAACCTGGAATAGCGAAAGCACAGAACCGCGCAGTATCAAAGTGTTTTTGGAGCTTGGCACCCCGCCCCAATGGGTCATCGAAGGCACACCAGAAACCAAACTGCACAACCCCTTAGAGGCAGAGATCTATTGCTTTCGTTACGGAAGGTTCGCATCTCGCTTATCTTGAACTGCGGAATCCGGGCTCAATATCATGCGGGGCATGAATCAGTTTTGTCATCGCCCCGACCATCCACGATTTTGACAACAAAAAATGCTCGGTTCCGAATCATGCTTCCTGGCGGAACCGAGCATTTTTTCATACCGCCTCAACGGCGTTGCAGAGACCGTTTTGTTACCCAGCGAAAATTTCTGCCGGGCTTGGCAAACTATGACTTACTTAAACGGCTCCTTTAACACCACTTTCACGCCTGAGATGGTTCCAGTCACGGCGTTACGAACTTGTTCCCCGACGCTAGTGCTAATCTCGCCTGCGGCCTTCACCGCTCCCGTGGCTGCTGCAGAGGCAGCCTCAGTCGTGTCGATACTGAGCTCCTTGGCCCCGGCAATCGCGCCTTCGACAGCGCCTTTAGCTGCTTTGGCCACGTCCCCGCTGACTTCCGAAGTCCCTTTCACCACGGCGCCGGCTGTAGCGCTGATGGTTGCAAAGACTTCCGCCCCGGTTTCCTTGGTACCTCTCAGAACGCCGATCAGCACTCCCTTGGCACCCGAGCCCAAGTCCCCACCGACCTCGACTATTCCCTGGATCGCTACGCGCACGACTTCTGCTGAGGATTCGATGAGGGCGGATCCGGTTTTGCCTGTTGCTTTGAAGATTTCGCCTGTAGCGGTTAATGCTCCGCTGGCTGCCGCAGAGGTTGCTTGGACGACATCGAGTCCTATCTCCTTCGCTCCGGAAATAGCACCCTGAACGGCACCCTTCGCCACGGTTCCCAGATTGCCCGCGACTTCCGAAGCTCCTTTGACCACTCCACCCGCGGTAGCACTGATCGTATCCAATGCTTCGGCGCTGGTTTCCTTAGTGCCCCGCAGAGCTCCTATAATGGCTCCCTTGGCAGCCGCTCCGATATCGCCGCCCACCTGAGAGACGCCCTGAATGGTTGCGCTGGCCGTGTCCGACAATGTTTGAATCAGTGAACTAGCCACTGCGCCAGTTCCCTTGATCGTATTTGCAAGCGT
>JBFJTQ010000617.1:0-2883 GCA_041625275.1 Binatia bacterium
CCTTCCTGCAATTCTCCAATAACCAAATTGAGTTGCTGGGAAACCAGCAAGAAATCTGGATCTTCCTGGGTCATGGCGAAGCGCAGGATTCGGTTGCGGCACAAGACCAACTCCCCGACAAGATTGACGAGCTCATCGAGCAAGCCGAGGTCGACGCGAACGCTGCTGTCGAGTGCCGCCTTCTTCAACTCCCGCTGGGCTTGTAACGCCTCAAGGATCTCCGCCTCCGTCACAACACCTTGAGCGACAAGAATTTCTCCGACGCGCCTTTGATCCCCGCTCGCCTGCAGTTTTAGGGCTCGATCCAGGTCCTCAGACCGCACGCGTCCTTGCGCAACGAGAATTTCGCCGAGAGGCACGGGGGCGGGCTGGAGATCGAGGCTTGGATCGCCTTTCTGCAAGTTGCTTAAGGTGTCGATCAGGGAGGAATAGTCACGAGAACCCTCCTTGCCTGTATGTTCGATGTCGGCCAGTAGCTCGCGTACGGCTTGAACCATGGCCAGCAGCGAGTCCGTAATTTGCGGATTGAGCTGCATTCGACCCGCGCGCAAAAGGGCGAGCAACCCCTCACCCGCGTGAGTCACCGATTGAAGCTTGGAAAAACTAAGGAATCCGCAGGTTCCTTTGATGGTATGAATGACGCGAAATATACTGCCGAAGGTCTCTTTGGATGGGTTCTTCTCCAGGTCGACAAAGTCTCTGTCCAATCGGTCGAGATTCTCGTAGCTTTCGAGCAGGAATTCTTTAACGACCCCCTCCATGGCGGCTATCTAAACGCTCCCAATTGGTGCATCAATTTGCTCGCTTTGCCTGGACCCTTTGATGGCTCGCTTGCTCAGGACAAATTTCGACCTTTTTGGACATGAACTGTCCATTTTTGCCATCTTAGAAGCACTTCACGCGGTTTGAGCAAGCCTTATGCCACTGGTTTGGTGTTGGCAGGCAGAGGGGCAAGCGGTTCACGGCGGACAGGAATGGGATGGATTGCTATAATTTCTCCAGTCGCAGAAAACTCACGGGAGCCACTAACTCTACGACCATCGAGCTAATTTGCTTTTGTCACGGGCACCCGATAGAAGTCCTTTCATGCTCCCCCAAGAGGAGGCGTTCGTCCATATTGCCATTCCTTCTCCGTTAAAAGATTTCCTTATCTATAGATTTCCCGGACATCTCCGCGCGACAATTAAACCCGGAGTGAGGGTTCTCGTTCCTTTAGGGAAACGCACGGTCACAGGCATCGTCTTCGAACTACTCGCCCATACCGCTCTCGCTAAAACCAAGGAAATCATTGCGATTCTGGATGAGCACCCGATTCTCGATGGCCAACTTCTGCGACTGAGCGAGTGGGTTGGTCGTTACTACTTGGCTCCCGTTGGTGACGTGCTTGGAACCATCTTGCCGTCAAGCGTGCGCGCCGAGAGCCTCAGCATGGTCATTGCGCTTCCAGGAACATTTTCCGCGCGCACTAAATTAGAAGAGCAAATCCTGACCCTGCTGCGTGAGAAGAAAGGCAAAATAGGCGTCAAAACTCTGACGCGAGCCATCGCTGCGGGAAGCGTTTATCACGCCTTGCAGCAACTCGAGATGCGAGGTGCCATCGAGCTTCGTAAGAGACTCCCCGGACAGCGAGGCACATGTAATCCGACCATTGCCGAATCCAACCCTGATTCATCGGTTCCTCAAACCAGATTCGCGCTCAACAGCCAGCAGGAGCACGCTTGGCAAGCGATCGACCATCGGTTGCGAAAGGGTGGCTTCGAGACCTTTCTTCTGCACGGAGCGACGGGCAGCGGGAAAACGGAAGTTTATCTTCGCGCCATGGAGCGGGCCCGCGAGATGGGTCGGCGCAGCATCATATTGATTCCCGAGATTTCGCTCACGCCTCAGTTGCTGGATCGTGTTCATTCCCGCTTTCCCGGTAGTGTTGGGATTCTTCACAGCGGTCTCACGACGGCGGAGCGGCGCTCGCATTGGTGGCAGATTGTCCGGGGGGAAGTTGACGTCGTGGTCGGTGCGCGCTCGGCGGTTTTCGCGCCGCTTCCGGACCTTGGACTTATCATTGTCGACGAGGAACACGATACTTCTTACAAACAAGAGGAGGGAGTCAAATACAACGGCCGGGATGTTGCGGTCGTCCGCGGCAAATCCCTGGGTTGTCCGGTTATCTTGGGCTCCGCAACGCCCGCGCTGGAAAGCTATGAAAATTGTCGCCAGGGTCGATATCGCCTTCTGGAGATCACCCAACGGGTTCACAAAAGGCCGTTGCCAAGGATAGAAACTGTCGATCTGCGCTCGCAGTTCAAACCGTCAAAGGCGTCCCACGTCACCGCAGGGCCTCGCAACCGCCGCCGGAGCAAATCCGATCACCAGTGGATTTCCATGGAATTTGCAGAGGCTCTGAAGCGGAACTTTGAGGAGTCGCGCCAGACTCTCATATTTTTGAATCGGCGGGGGTTTGCCAATTTTTTGCAATGCACGCTTTGTGGTCACATCCTGCGCTGCCCATATTGCAGCGTCACGCTCACCTTGCACCGTAAACAGAAAATCGTTTCTTGTCATCATTGCAATTTCCGCGTGCCCGAGACCGAACGCTGCCCCAGGTGCGGTAACCAGACGCTTTCGGGTGTAGGCGCCGGCACCGAACAAATTGAACAAGCCCTTCATCAGATGATGCCCGAAGCGCGAATCGCACGCATGGATCGGGATACAATGAGCAAAAGGGGCGCCCACGAAGAACTGCTTGGACGGTGGGAAAGAGGGGACATCGACATCCTAGTTGGCACTCAGATGATTACCAAAGGCCATGATGTGTCCGGGGTCACGCTCGTGGGTGCCCTGCTGGCCGACCTGTCCCTCAACCTGCCGGACTTTCGCGCTGCCGAG
>JBFJTQ010000618.1:0-2876 GCA_041625275.1 Binatia bacterium
CCCCAATGCGGTTTCTGCACACCAGGTCAGATCATGTCGGCGATGGGTTTGCTTAAGGTCAATCCGAAACCTACCAGGACCGAAGTCGCAGAGGCGCTGTCAGGCAATCTTTGCCGTTGCGGCGCTTATGATCACTATCTAAACGCGGTCATGCGCGCAGCGGAGGTGAGCAGACATGGCTGACTACAAACTGATAGGCAAAGATTTCATTCCGCCCGACGTGACCGGAAAGGTCACGGGCAAGGCCAAGTACGCTGAAGACTTCCGCGCGGAAGGAATGCTTTTCGCCAAGCTTCTGCGCAGCCCAATGCCCCATGCCACGGTGCGCAATATCGATTCCCGCAAGGCCCTGGCCATGAAAGGCGTGGCGGCCGTCATCACTGCGGATGATGTTCCCAAGGTCGAGCCTCCCGAAGAGCCGATGCTTACCAACGAGCCGCTTTATGCCGGCGAACCGATCTTGGCGGTGGCCGCGGTCGACGAGACAACCGCTGCAGAAGCCGTCGAACGGATCAGGATCGATCTCGAGCCGGCGCCTTTCGTCATTGATCCTCTTGAAACGCTTAGGCCCGGCGGACCGAATCCGCGCCCCGAGGGCAATGTCGCCAACCACAGGCTCGATCTGCAAACGATTAAATGGACAGCTCGTGACTTTGCCACCGTCGCTCAGGGCAAGCTCCCGATGGGCAAACCTGCTGAGGAGTGGCAATACGGCGACCTCGAAGCAGGGTTCAAACAGGCTGACCTGGTCTTGGAGGAAAGCTTCATTACTCAGGCGCTATCCCACCATTCGATGGAGCCACGCACGGCGTTGGCCTACTGGCAAAACGGGAAGCTGTATCTCCACGCCTCATCGCAAAGCGTCTCTTTCGTGGTGCCTGGTGTCGCCAAGCTTCTCGGTATAGATCCGGCGCAACTGGTTTTCATCAGTGAGAACACGGGCGGCGGTTTCGGAGCCAAGGGAGCGGGTTATCCCCAGTGGGGGATTCCAGCCATATTGGCGAAGAAAGTCGCACGCCCGGTGATGATGCGGGTGACCCGCGACGAGGAATATGCCTTCGGCAGAGCCCGGCCAGGCTATCAAGGCTGGGTGAAGATCGGCTTCCGCAAAGATGGACGCATTACGGCTCTCGACCTTTATATCATCCAGAGCAACGGGCCATACCGTGGTTTTTGGGATTTCCGAAGCTCGGGTGATGCTGTCTCTCTTGTCTATCAGCCGATGGCGATGCGCTGGCGCGGCATTCCCGTCCTGACAAACACCCCGCCCCGCTATCCCCAGCGAGGCCCCGGGCAAAATCAGATTGCGGCAGCGATCGAGCCATTCATCGACATGGCGGCTCGCAAACTCGGTGTCGATCGCGTAGCGATACGGCGACTCAACGCACCCGGTCATGACGGCAAGGTCGGTGCCAAGCAGGGTCCGATTACGAGCTCGTATTTGCCTGAAGCGCTGGATAAAGGAGCTGCCCGTTTCAACTGGGCAAAAAAACATGCACTCAGCGGCCAGCGAAAGGGGAGCAAGGCCATCGGGGTTGGCGTGGGCACGGCTTTTCACTCCGCCGGCTGGTCCGGCTTTGATGGATTGGTCCTGATCAAGCCGGACGGCAAGCTCTACATCCACAACGGCGCAGGCAACCTGGGGACGTTTTCCTACGCCGGCACGTCGCGCACGGCTGCGGAAGTTCTGGGCATGCCGTGGGAACGCTGCGAGATTGTCGCTGGCGATACCGGGAGGCACGTCCCGTGGAATTCCCCTCAAGTGGGCAGCAATACGACTTATACGCTGACGCGCACGAACTACGTCGCCGCGATGGATGCAAAGAAAAAGCTGCAAGAGATCGCCGCGAAGGCGCTTAACGGCTCTCCGGACGATTTCGACGTGGGTAACGGGCGGGTCTTTCTTAAGTCGGATTCTGCACAGGGCCTGAGCTTCGCTGAAGCGGCTAAACAGGCGATCAAGCTGGGCGGGAAATACAGCGGTCACGAACTACCGAAGGATCTCAACCCGCTCACCGCCCGCTCTGCAGCTGCGCTGGCCGGTCAAGGTCTCGTCGGCGTCGCCAAGGATAACTTACCGAGCAAAGGGCTCGTTCCCGCCTTCTGTGTGGCTTTCGTCCAAGTCGAGGTCGATCTCGAGACCGGCCATGTGGAGATCAAGGAATGTTTGGAGGTGGCGGATTGCGGCACCGTCATCCATCCCAAAAACCTTGGCAACCAGCTTACGGGCGGGGCCGTGCAGGGATTCGGCTTTGCGTTGACGGAGAAACATGTGTTCGATACGAAATTCGGGGTGGCAGCCACCAGGGGGCTTTACACCGCTAAACCTCCAACTTATCTGGATGTCCCGCTGGACATTCAATGGGATGCCGTCAATCAGCCCGACCGGTACAACCCGGTCGGCGCGAAGGGAATTGGGGAGCCGCCGATGGGCGCGGCCGCGGCCGCGGTGTTATGCGCCATCTCGGACGCACTGGGCGGCTTTTACTTCAACCGATCACCGGTAACCTGTGACATGATTTTGAATGCGGCTGAGGGCAAACCGCAGTCGTTCAAGCCGCTTGAGGTCAACGTCTAGGAGGAGGGTAAAGACATGGCGATGATCCAAGATATGATGCCGGCGTTTGAGCTTTTCCAGCCTGCGACGGTGAACGATGCCTTGGCTCTCCTGAGTAAGCACGGCAACGATGCATGGGCACTGGCAGGGGGGATGGACAGTTTCGACTGGTTCAAAGACCGTGTGAAAAAGCCAAAAGTGGTAGTCGACCTTGGTCACATTAAGGAATTGCGAGGTATCCGCCAACAAACGGACGGGATTGAAATAGGCGCGATGACTACCCTGACCGAGATTGCTACCAACTCGTTGATCAAGTCCC
>JBFJTQ010000619.1:0-2871 GCA_041625275.1 Binatia bacterium
CCGTCTTGATCGACTCGGCGAGCCTCTGCCGGTCAGGCCACCGTTCCGGCCTTCCCTCGAGCGATCGCATCTCCGCTTGGTAGCTGTTAAGACCGGCCAGAAAGGTCATGCCCGGGCTCACTCCCGTCGGAGTGCACCCCGCAAGCACTAGTAATAAAAGGATGGCTACATTGTCTCTCTTCATGGCTGCATTCCAAATATCACATTTCCCCGCTTCCCAGAAGACTATCCGGCAGAAGCGCAGAACCTTCCGGATACCCTCAACGTCTGCAAGCCTGCGATTTCCAAGGATAGCTGGCATTCGTCAGCCCAAGGAGCCCAGCGCTTGCCGCACTTGCTCGATCCGCACATCGGACAGAGTGTGATCTCCGAGCTCGACGCTACGGATGACGCGTCCGGCTTCGAAAAGAATGAGAGTCTCGGCGAACAATTCGACGTCGGCTGGATCATGCGTGATGACCACCATGGGCACGCTGAACCGCGCCTGGATCTGCAGCAGTTCCTGCCGCATCCGATCGCGGAGCATGGGATCCAGCGCGGCAAAGGGCTCGTCCAGGAGCAAAATATCAGGCTTGCAGATGAGCGCGCGGGCCAGGGCGACACGTTGGCGCTGCCCGCCGGAGATCTGGCGCGGATAGCTCGAAGAGAGATCCGCAAGATCAAATTTGGACAAGAACTCTTCGCCCTCCTGCTCGGCGATCCTCTTGGGCTTGTTCCACAACATGTGCTGCACAGGGAAACTGACGTTTTGCGCTACGGTCAGATGAGGGAAAAGCGCATAGTCTTGAAATACATATCCCACATTCCGCTGCCGCGCGGGCAGGTTGATTCTTGCACTGGAGTCGTACAGGGTTCGCCCATTGAGCCCGATTCTGCCTCGGTCGGGTGTCAAAAGACCGGCGATTGCCTGGACGGTGACGCTCTTCCCTGAGCCCGACGACCCGAAGATGACGATCAAATCCTTTGCGGTTTGAAACTTCACGTCGAGCTCGAAAACGCGGTCTTGCGCCCGCAAGCTCTTCTGTATCGCAACCTCGAGTTTCATGTCGGTGAGCGCCGCCTCAGTGTTGCCGCTGGAGTAATTTTCCGGAGCCGACCAATACGAAGACGCACACAAGAGAGGTTAACAGCACCAGGAAATTTGCCAAGTGGTCTTGTCCCGCTTGCACGGCTTCGTAAATCGCAATGGAGATGGTCTGCGTCTTCCCCGGGATGCTGCCGGCAATCATGAGGGTCGCGCCGAATTCTCCCATGGCCCGAGCAAACGCGAGCATCGTCCCCGCAAGGATTCCGCGCCACGCGAGCGGCAAGGTGACCCTGAAGAACACTTCTACCTCCGTGGCCCCCAAAACCCGCGCGGCGTTTTCGAGATGGTGATCCACCCCTTCGAGGGCGGCTCGGGCCGCCTTGAACACGAGGGGAAAGGCGACCAGCGACGCCGCGATGACGGCGCCCTGCCAGGTAAAGATGAGCCGCAGGCCCAGCCGCTCCTCCAACCAGTATCCAATCCAACCTCGCCGCCCGAGAACGACCAGCAGATAGTAGCCCAATACCGTCGGCGGCAAAACCAGGGGCAGCGTAAAAACGGCATCGAGCAGATCGCGACCCGGAAAGCGCTTGCGCGCGAACAGATATGCCCAGGCCACGCCAAACGCCAAGACGATCAGAGTCGCCAACACGGCGACCTTTAATGTGAGCAACAGAGGTACGAGCGGGCCATTCACGACGTTGATCACTGGCAGCAGTTACGGTTGGGCAAAACCGCTATCCTCAAGGATTCTTTGTCCGGCCTTAGATTGCAGAAACGCAATAAACTCGCGCGCCAATTTAGGTTGCGCGCTGCGCCGGGTCACCGCAATCGGATAGAGAATGCGCTGCGGCGTCGGCACGTCGAAAGCAATCTTCACCTTCTCGCTCATGACGCGCACGTCCGTGCCATAGACAAAGCCGGCATCGACTTCTCCGCGGGCAATGTAATCCAGGGATTGCCGCACATTCTGCGTATAGATGAACTTTCTATGCAAGGCATCCCAGCTTTTGACTGCCTCGAGCGCGGCCTTGGCGTAGCGTCCCGCCGGCACCGTGCGAGGCTGGCCGATGGCGATGCGTTTTACCGCGATGCTTTCGAGATCGGCGAGCGACCTCACAGGCTGCCTCGAATCTGAGGGCAATGCCACCACCAGGCGGTTCGCCGCAAAATTGATTCGCGTCGCAGGGCTGATAGCCCCCTCCTTGCTGGCTGCATCCATCGCTTCCTGATCTGCTGAGGCAAAGAGGTCAACCGGCGCCCCTTCGACAATCTGCCTCAGCAACATGTCGGATGCCGCGAAGTTAAAGACCACCTTGGTGCCGGCGTGTGCCGCCTCAAAAGCACCGCCCATCCCGCGAAAAGCGTTGGTGAGGCTTGAAGCGGCGGATACGACCAACTCCTGGCCGAAGCCCGGAGCAGGGCTCGTCACAAGAAGCGCCATCGCCGACAACAAAAGTCCAAGAACGCCGCATGCGCGCACGGAGGGATAGTTTTGCTTTCGATTAGCAGTTCCAATCATCGAGCCATCCGTCAGCAATTGAGAGGCGCGGACTCGCATCAGCGGTGACTGCAACACGGCTAAATACGCCTTCCGGACTTGGTGCCATCCCATTATGTTACATATCGCGCCGCACTTTTCTATCTCTGCGGAGACACATCCAGGCCGCTCTGGTTGCGACCGGCACTGGGCTTTTCGGGAAGCTATGTCCTCCCGGAAAACCTGGAACAACTAATCTCACTCCGCCAATAACTCACTTGACTAACTGGTCAGCGAGGCCCGTGAGAGGGGAATTTTCTCTCTGACATCTTAACCCCTCTTTGGCAAAGAGGGGAAGGGGAGA
>JBFJTQ010000620.1:0-2862 GCA_041625275.1 Binatia bacterium
AGCTCGGTAAAGACCATGCCTTTCTTTTGAATCTTGCGTGAAGACGGAACGTAGGCATCCACTTTCGGCCCCTGAGAAATGATGTTGAAGGTCTTTTCCACGCCGTTTTTCTTGAGCAAATAATCCATCCATGCCATCACTTCCCACTCGGTATGGCCCGGTTTGATCTTCCTGATTCCTTCCATGAACGCACGATCCAGCAACGCAGCCGATTTCTTGACCAGCTTGATCTCCTCCGGTGTCCTGTAGGCGCGGAGTCGCTTGAGCGCTGGCCCGAATTCCGTGAGCGCAGTTCCAGGTAAGATCTCCTCGATTTGTTGTCCCCACAGGAAGGGGAAATTATGCAGCCCATCGACGCCGATGACTGCCCGACCCAAACCTTTCTCCTTCAATACTTCGGTTAGAGTCCTCAAGAATTCTGTACTCAAGCGGATGTCGCTAACCCATGAGTTCTTCTGCGCCCGCATGGCTTGAAAACGCGATTCCACCAACAGGATCGGCGAAATTGCGTTATCTCTGAAAAATATCAGGACTAGAGGGATATTGATGTTAGGGAAATCTGTCAAGAAGCGGAAGGCGGCACCGTCGCCCCGCACCGCGCTCGACCCCCTGGCAATGAGCACATCGATGCCTTGCGTCGCCATCTCCCGTCGCACGGCTTTGAAACGTGCATTTTTTTGCTTCGGTGAGAGAAACATGATCATTCTCCATACCGACCCATGACCGCGGTCGTACTTAGCCGACGATGTCCCGAATGGCCTCCCTTGATTTAACGACTCGGCCTTTGAGGATCGCCCCCCCAGAGCTCCTTCAAAAAGCCGCTTTTATCGAGATCTGAGGTAAACCGATTGTCATAAAGGTCTTCGGGCTTCCTTCTCACGTTGGTGCCCGTCGCCCGGGCTAACTCGACGCCCTCTGCTATAGCTGCTCCCGGAACGGTCATGCGCCGGTCGACGATCTCCTTTGCATAAACGTCGTATGAGGCCTGCAGCGCTTCGGGATCTTTCAGCTTCATGGCCTTACTGATGGACGTCATGGCTTTATCGGGATTCTTGTCTACGAAGTGGACCGCTTCTGCAAAACCGGCAACCATCCGTTGAGCGATTTGCGGTCGCTCCCGAATCGTCTTGTTAGTCGCATGCACCGAACTGTAGACAAATGGCAAGTCAAGATCGATCAGCCGGTAGAGGATATTGAAACCGTCCTTTTTTGCGCGCACATCCAGTGGTGGTGGAACCACGATTCCTTGAACTATGTCTCCGACCATCGCCTGATAGCGCTCATTTTGGCTTCCCCCGATGGGGCGGATCTGCACCTCATCGGTCGTTAGATTGAACTTTTTTATCAGCGCGCGCGACAATCGGGCACTCAGATCGCCGGGTCGGGTCACACCCAAGGCTTTGCCCTTTAGGTCTTCGGGTCTCCGAATGTCCTTACGAGTTACCAGAACATAGGGCAGCTTAACCAACGGAGAAGCAACGAGTTTGACATCGATCCCACTTGCGAGGCCCGGGAGGGTGGCGTCCGCCGCGCAGTAGAGGAAGTCAATCTGTTCGCTTGCAAGGGCTGCCTGAGCCGGGCCACTGCCGCGAATGTAAATATGCTCCACCTTGAAACCGTACTTCTCGAAAAGGCGGTTGTCCAAAGCCGTATACAGGTGTACGAAGCCTCCGGAAACGGCACAGGTTGCAATTCTTAGCCCCACAGCCCGCTCCCCCGGCTTAGCCAGATAGGGGTTTGCGCCCGAATTCACCGGTAAGGTCGCTACAAAAAGAATCGTGAGCACAGTGACTTTGAAGAGTGATGAAATTCTTTCCAGCGCTGCACGGAAATTGTTGGCCAGAGGTATTGACATGGATCTCATGGTTCGGTCCTTCCCGCATAAGGTCAGAGTGAGTCGCGGCGGATCGTAGTCCATTTTGCGGTGTCGCTCAATGGTGATCGAAAGGACCAAGGCCAAAAAAAAGGACATGCATCAGCGGATTGTTGCGTCGGCTAGACTGCGAAGCGAAAGTGGATGATGTCTCCATCTTGAACCGCATAATCTTTGCCTTCCAAACGAAGCTTGCCCGCTTCTTTGCATTTCGCTTCGCTGCCAAGAGCAATAAAATCGTCATAAGCCATCACCTCGGCGCGGATAAAACCTCGCTCCATGTCGCTGTGGATCTTTCCGGCTGCCTGCCGCGCATGGCCTCCCCGGGTGATCGTCCACGCACGGACCTCGTCTTCGCCCGTCGTGAAGAAACTGATCAGATCCAATAGCGCATAAGAGGCGCGGATAAAACGGTCTCGCGCCGATTCGTCGATACCGATCTCCTGAAGAAATGCCGCCCGGTCCATCTCATCGAGCTGGGCGATTTCCATCTCGACCTTTCCGGCCAGCGCCAGCCCCTGCAAACTGCGTTTTTCCAGCTCTTGCTGATACGCCGCCGATAGCGGCGCAACGGCCTGATCATCGCTTCGGTTGAATAGCACCAAGACCGGCTTGCGGCTGAGAAAGCCAAACCCTGAGAGCAGATTCTCTTCGTCGGCACTAAAAGTCAGATTCCGCAGACTCTCTTCGTTTTCCAGCGCCTGCGCGCAGCGCGTAAGGAGCGATTCTTCCTGAGGCCGGGCTTTTTCCTTCTTTAGGCGCGCCCGCCGATTTTCCACTACCGTTAGATCGGCGAGGATCATCTCCGTCAGCAGCGCGTTCAATTCCTTAATCGGTTCGGCATTGAGCCCAAAGTCGCGCAGGACTATAGCCATCGCATCCACTTCCCGCATCTGCGCCAAGAGAGCGGCACTTGCTTTCACGCTATCTTCAGATTGCGTCGCGGGAAAATCCGTAAAGCGAATCTCCGCATAGGTGGTCTTCTTCGG
>JBFJTQ010000621.1:0-2854 GCA_041625275.1 Binatia bacterium
CGCTGCGGGTCATGTAATCATAGGCGAGTTTCCACGGCTCAAAGGTCATCTTCTGCGGCAAAAGCTCGTACCAGTAAGAGCTGGCATTGGCCGCCGCGAGGATTATTTCCACCACGGCCCGCCGCTCGCGCTCGAAGGATTCCAGAGCGCGCTGCACGTCTTCGCCCGCCCCAGCAAACGCGCGGTCAAGCGCGATCGCGTCCTCGAATGCGAGGCGCGTGCCCGATCCGATCGAAAAATGGACGGTGCGCAGCGCGTCCCCGATCAGCACTGCGTTGCCCACAAACCACCTCCGGTTAACGAGCAACGGAAATTGACGCCAGATCGACTTGTTCGAAACCAGCGGACGGCCGCCCAGATCAGGAGCGAACACACGCTCGCAGTAGGCCCGGCTTTCTTCGTCAGACATGCGGTCGAGTTTTGCGCGCCGCCAGGTCGCCGCATCGCACTCCACAATAAAGGTGCTCATCATGGAACTATGGCGGTAGTGGTGCGCGACGAACTTGCCCGCCTCGTTTTCACGGAACGTCAAGGTCAGGCACTCGAAAAGCTGCGGCGTGCCGCACCAAACGAACCGGTTGGTGAGCCACTCGACCCGCGGTTCGAATTGGGATTCGAGCGAGCTTCGCACGAGCGAGTTCAACCCGTCGGATCCAACCAGGAGGTCGCAGGGCGGCAGGTTGCCGAGTGAATCGATTGTGCGCTCGTACTCTATGCTCACGCCTGCGTCGCGGCTCAAACCCTGGAGAAACTGATTGAGCTGCAGGCGCCCGATGGCCGAAAATCCGTTGCCGTCGATCTCTATGCGCTCGTCGCGGTGAACGATGCGCTGCATCGGCCATGATTCCAAGCGAGCGGCAAGCTGGCGGTGGAAATCCGGAACATCATTTTCAAGAAAGGCGAGAGCCCCCTGAGAAAACACAACGCCGAAACCGAAAGTCGCGTTTGGCGGATTCTGCTCATAGACATGAATCCGCCACGCTGGGAAGCGACGCTTGATCAGCAGAGAAAACAACAAGCCGGCCGGGCCGGCACCGATAACGTTGATACGCACGGGACCGTCGGGTCAGTGGCACTCACGGACGTCGTCAAGAACTTGCCTATCCTGGTCTAAACCGTAGCCGACGGACCGCCATCCTGTCAATTTGAGCCGGGTATTGAGAAATAGATGGACATTGTCCTTGGGTTGAGATATTGGGAATCAGCCTATCCGGGAGTGACGGATAGTACCTATGGAATCTCTTCTGGCGTGCGAAGAAGCGTAACTCGCGAATGTCTCCGAGTAGGAGGTATTGGAATGACACCTTTCAGAAAAGCTCTGGCGCTTTTTATGGTTGTCTTCGCCGGATCGTTTGGCCTGGGAAAAGAAAGCTGGGGCCAATCTCAAACCCTTACGGCTTTTTACACCGCACCCGTGGTCTCCATGGCTCCAATGTGGATCGCAAAAGAAGCGGGTTTCTTTAAAAAGCAGGGCGTCGACGTCAGGCTCGTTTTTATCCCCTCAGGCCCCATCGGAACCACATCCTTGCTCGCGGCAGAAACGGATGTCGGAATCATCGGGGGATTTGCCCCTATCCGGGCGGTTGTGGGAGGAGCCAAAGAGCTCGTGATCATAGGTCAAAGCAAGAATGCGATGGTCGGTGCGATCGTCGGCCGCAAGGACATCAACGGCGTGAAGGATCTTAAAGGGAAACGCCACGGGATCGACCGCATCGGCTCGAATCCAGACATGTATACCCAGGCCGCGCTTGCCCGTTTTCAGATCGACCCGCTGAAAGATCTCAATTACATTCAGCTCGGCAATACCGGCAACGGCATTCCCGCACTCAAGGCCGGGACCATCGACTCCCTCACGACGACTGCGCCGCATGATCTTTTCGCGCAGCGACTGGGCTTCAAGGTAATCCTCGACATCACGGAGCTAAAGATCCCATTTGCCGCAACGGTTCTCCTTTCGACTCGCAGCACCGTGGCCCGCAAGCAGGCGGAACTGGCGAAGTTCATGCGCGCATACGCCGAAGCCATTCACCATTACCTTACGAACCCCGAGGCAACAGCCAAAATCGTGGCCAGCTACACCAAAGTTGAAGACAAGGAAGTGCTCGCCCATTCGATAAAAACCGAGGCGACGGCTATGGAAAGAACTCTCCAGGTGGATCCGAAAGGCATCGATCTTATTATTGCCTTGATCGGCAAGACCGTCCCCCAGGCAAGCGCGGCAAAACCGGAGGATTTCTACGACCCCCGTTTCTACACCGACCTCAAGGACAGCGGGTTTATCAAGAAGTTGTGGGGCGCTAACTAAAATATGCGCCGGCGGCGGTGTTGAGCCGAAAACAGTGAATCAATGCGTGACGGCGATCGTTTCGCCGGACCTTCTACGGGCGCCGCCCCATACG
This sequence comes from Binatia bacterium, assembly GCA_041625275.1. Lineage (GTDB taxonomy): Bacteria > Desulfobacterota > Binatia > UBA9968 > UBA9968 > JBFJNS01. The sequence continues at coordinate 2,400 of JBFJTQ010000621.1, forward strand.
TGAACCGAACCTTCAACCGACCCGTATGTCTCGGGAGACAAGTTCACCCCTGCGGGCGGTTTTGTTTTCGGTAATCGCACACTGTCCAGCGCGAGATGGAAATTCAACAGGCTCGATCGCTTTGAAAAGGCTGTGACGAAAAGGAGCCAGCTATGATAGAGACGCAGGGCCTCAGCGGAGCCGAAACTCTATTGCGCGTGCTCGCGCATATGGGAGTGGATCGAATTTTTGCCTCCCCCGGATCGGAGTGGTCGCCAGTATGGGAGGCTTTCGCCAAAGCCCGTGCGCAAAACGAAGGCGTGCCGGTTTACATCAGCTCCCGTCATGAGGAGATCGCCGTGGGCATGGCCAGCGGGTATGCGAAGGCAAGCCGGAAGCTCCCTGCGGTGATGATTCACACCACCGTCGGCTCCCTGCACGCGACGATGGCGCTGAGGGGCGCTCTCCACGAGCAG
>JBFJTQ010000622.1:0-2842 GCA_041625275.1 Binatia bacterium
TCGTTTGCGTCGCGCGAAGGCGTAAACAAAAGATCGGACACGGCGTCGGTCACAACACGGTTGATTTCTTCCGGCATCGTCCAGTCCCGGCTTCGAAGCCCCGCCTCCACGTGGGCCACTGGGATGCCTAGCTTTTTCGCCGTAATCGCGCATGCCATCGTCGAGTTGACATCCCCGACTACGATCACAAGATTAGGAGGTTGCCGGAGGCATTCCCGCTCGAAAGCAACCATGACCCTTGCGGTCTGCTCGGCGTGGCTCCCGGACCCGACGCCTAAAAAACGGTCCGGGTGGGGCAGCTTGAGTTCCTTGAAGAACGTGTCCGACATGTCGCTGTCATAGTGCTGTCCCGTGTGAATGAGGCGCACCCGAAAGGCTTTCGGATGGCTCTTCAGTTGCCGCAGGATCGGCGCCGCCTTCATAAAATTTGGCCGCGCACCCACGATCAGCGCAATATCAACGCGTCGCTTTAATCTTGATATAGACATGTCTCGTCACCTTTGCAGAATTTGACGCGGGGCCTTCGGGCACAGGCATGAGCCTGACGCTGCAATGTCGAGCCCCGCGATTGACCAAAGTCTACAGATTGCGTTCTTGACTCTTGGAAACCGATTTTTTAAGGCCGGCGCATATCCGGAAGGGAACCGCGGCGCGCCATGGCGACTCCGCGAATCACCGGTTCGGGAAGAAGGCTCAGCAGATAACACATGAGCGCCTGGGGACTGGCCGGCTTCGCCCCCAAGAGCCGCTGCGCCAGGTCTCTAGCTTCCTTCCGCGCCCCGCGCGCGACAAATTCCTTGACGGTTGCTTTGAGGCTCCGCAGCACCCATTTCTGCTCTTCTCGCGGGACCTCTCCGAGTCGGTCGAGAATTTTGTGACTGCGACGCTCGCGAAAACGGAGGGTGTCCTTTTCCCTCTGAAACTGGCTGTTCGAAGGATCTTTGTGAATCGCCACATAGCTTTTATCCAGGAATCCGGTGACCCGGGCCGCAAGCGCGGCGCGAAACATAAAATCATAGATTTCCCAGCACCAGAGCTCGACATCGAAACCGCCGACTTTATCGAATAAATCCCTATCAATGCACACGGTACTGATATGAATGCCGGTGACACCATCATGTATAAACCGGTCAGAGTAGTGAAACCGGCCGCAGGGAACAAACTCTTTGCGTCGATGGGCGATCCGGCTCTGCAATGAGCGCAAGGGGCTGATCGTAAGTTTCGCTTCGGGACGCGTCCGGCGGCACTCGAGATGGGCGGCGAGGCATCCCGGCAACAATTCATCGTCGGCGTCCAAAAACCCTAAAACCGGAAACGAACCAAGGCTTGCGCCGAAGTTACGCGCAGCCGACGGCCCCGAGTTTGCCTGCCGGCAGTAGCGCACCGCGCCGCCGTACTTCTTGACCACGGAATCCGAGCCGTCTGTGCTTCCATCGTCAACGACAACGACCTCGCACGGCACATCCTGGCGAAGAACGGAGTCGATGGCCCGGGCAATCGTCTGCGATTTGTTGTACAGGGGGATGATGATGCTAATCCCGGATGTAGTTTCAGTTGTTGACATCGGTGGTTCTCGATACGGTGTCGCCTTTGCTAACCGCTTCGCTCTTTATTGTGTGGTTCCTCAGTATTGCCTCTCGCTCAGCGCGCCAATTTCGCATTTCGAAATTCGAACTTCGAAATACTGTGATAAGAGCCCGCTAGAAAAACCGCTCTAGCAAGGCCGGGATATAGTTCCTTTTCTTGTTCAATACGACGCCGAGCAAATTGATCGATCCCCACTCCAGCTCCTTCTTGATCTTCTTGACGACTTGTTTTCTTGTCCGCTCGGACTCGACAACCAAAATAACGCCGTCCACTTTGGAGGCCAGAAAGAATGATTCCGAGTAACCTTCAAGGGGCGCTCCGTCAAAGATCACAAAGTCGAACTTGTCTCGCAACGTCTTCAAGAGATTGGAGATCGCATCGCCATCAAACAGATAGGACGGCGATTGAAAGGGCTTACCCACCGGCAAGAGAAAAAGGTTCGGGAAATTTGTCTGATAGATCGCATTCTCCAACGGCGCATCGGATAAAACGACATCGGAAAGCCCCTCCGGATGCTGGGCCCCGTCGAAAACGCCGTCCAGCGCGGGGGTCCTGAGATTCGCATCCACGAGAAGGATTTTCGAGCGTCCCGACCTAGCAAGGGTAGAAGCGAGAATAGCGGAAGTGGTGGTCGCTCCTTCTCCATGAGTGGTTGCAGCCACCATGACGACTTTCACATTCGGTTGCCTGGGATCTGGGGCCAAACGCCGCCTGAGCTTTTGATATTGTTCCTCCAGGAAAGGATCCAGATCGAAGTCGATCTTGATCGGGTGCTTCTTGTTTCGAAAAAGCCCGAGCGTGCTGAAACTTACCGCACGATCGTCGGATTTCGACTTCTCTTCCGCCTTGACCAGAGCTTCGTAGATTTTACTCATTATGCCCCCAAATGCTGTCTTTCGTTTACCGCCCGCTTAACCAGACCTTTCCTCCGTTTCCGCCCCTCAGCGGGGAGATGGACAACACTTCGAAATTCGAATTTCGAAATTCACACCCCCTGAAGGTCGTTACTAACGTTGAAATCTGGAGGCGCAGCCTCGGTAAAGACAGATGGAATGAACGCCGGAGAATTCTCGCTCGCGAGGTTATGACGGCCGTTGCATTTCTTCGGTTATTTGCTCCTCAAACCATTGCCTCAGACTCTCGTTGAGGATTTCTCGCTTGATCAACGGCAAAAGACGCGACAGGCTTTTTTTTGGAAAACGATCCATGGATTCGCCTAATTTGGCGACCTGATCCTTGACGACGAGAGCGGCCA
>JBFJTQ010000623.1:0-2842 GCA_041625275.1 Binatia bacterium
GAAAAGGTTTGGGTATCGCCGCGCCCCGGCCGCTCTATGTCCTGGAAATAGACCCAACTTCGGCTCGGGTGGTGGTCGGTGAAAAGGAGGAGCTGCGATGCCTTGGCTTGGTGGCCTCATCGGTCAATTGGATCGAAGCGCCCGAGGGAGATGAAATCTCCGCGCAAGTTCAGGTTCGCTATCGCTCACCGGGGGTGCCATGTGTTGTGCGTCCGCTCGGGCATGGTGCCTGCGAAGTGCGTTTTACACAGGCGTACCCGGCGGTGACGCCTGGACAGGCGGCGGTCTTCTATCGCGGCGATGAGGTGCTGGGTGGAGGTTGGATCGCAAGCGCGCTGCGCACGTAGCGCTGTGCGTACGAATTCACAGCTCAAACTTGAGATTCAGAATCGCCACAACGGAGCCCATGAAATGGCGATTCGAAATGGGTATTTCTCGCGAAGCCATGCGCATAGCCATCACGACTCTCGGTTGCAAGATCAATCAGTATGATTCTGCGGTCATTCAGGACCGCTTGGAGGCGAAGCATGCGTTTGTTCCCTTCAATGAGCGTGCAGACTGCTACATCATCAATTCATGCACGGTGACAGACCGCGCCGATTGGGAAGCCCGGCAACTGGTCAGACGGGCCAAGCGGCTGAGCCCCGGCTCCAGGGTTCTTGTTACCGGCTGCTATGCGCAGGTTAATCCTCACGACATGGCAAGAGTGCCGGGCGTTGATTACGTGGTCGGGCTCAATCGCCTGGATGACTTGCTGCGCTTCGTCGAAAGCTCCGGACCTGTAGCGGCCGACCGCATCGCGGTCAGCGACGTGAGGCGGGCGCGCGGCGTGCCCATGCTCGGGACGACGGCCCTGCCGGGGCATACGCGGGCTTTTCTCAAGATCCAGGAGGGCTGCAATTATTCCTGCACCTATTGTATTATTCCGACGGCCCGGGGCCTCAGCCGGAGCGTGCCGCCTCCGGACGTGCTCGAACAGGTTCGCCTGCTGGCGCGGGCAGGCTACGTTGAGATCGTTCTGACCGGCATCCATCTCGGCGGTTACGGACAGGATCTCGCGCCCAGGACGGATCTCACTTCACTCCTGGAGATGATCGTGGAGAGCGAACTGATTGCGCGCGTGCGCCTGAGCTCTCTCGATCCCCGGGAGGTTTCGGATCGCCTACTCGATTTGATAACGAGTTCGAATGTTATCTGTCCGCATCTGCACATTTGTGCTCAGTCAGGCGACGATGAGATTCTGAGGCGAATGCGGCGCAATTACGACACGAATGATTACCGTGAGCTGCTGGCGAAAGTCAGAGAGCGCTTGCCCCATGCGGCATTGGGCAGCGACATCATAGTCGGCTTTCCGGGAGAGACGAACGATCAGTTCGAAAGTGCGCGGAAGTTCTTCGCATCGCTGCCGCTCACATATTTTCATGTCTTTCCTTATTCTCATCGGCGGGGCACGGTGGCGGCAACGCTTCCCGGTCACGTCTCGCCTCAGGTGAAGAAGATGCGCGCGCGGGCCATGCGCGATCTGGGGAGCAAGAAAAAAAGAGAGTTTTACCTGCGCTTTCGCGGCCGGCGGGTTTCCGTGTTGATCGAGGGGACACAGGACGGCAAGACCGGCTACTCAAGAGGTTTCAGCAGAAATTATCTGCCCGTGCTTGTTCCCGGCGCACAGAGCTTTATCAACAGGGAAGTAGAAGTCGATGTCGTCGATTGCGAGGGTCAATGGTTAATCGGCACAACGGCAAAACCGCGGGATTTCCATGGCGAGCTCAACAGGAGCATGGCGGGGGGCCCATAGCAGGTGGCTTTGAAAGAAAAACCGCAATTTGAAGCGTTGCAGAAGGAGTTGGGATACAGCTTTAAGAATCCGCTTCTGCTCGTCCGTTGTCTCACTCATGTCTCCTACGACCGCGATAAAAGCAACGGCCATAACGAGGTGCTGGAATTCCTTGGCGATGCCGTGCTGGATCTTGCCATCAGCGATTTGTTGATACGGAGTTTTCCGGAAAAAAGCGAAGGGGATCTCTCGCGCATGCGCGCCGGCCTGGTCAATGCCAGGGCGTTGGCCGACAAGGGGGCCGCGCTTGGACTCGGCCCTCATCTGTTACTCGGAAAGGGCGAAGAGCGGAGCGGCGGGAGAAGCAAACCCTCGATTCTCGCCGGCGCCTTCGAAGCCATCCTCGGCGGCGTTTATCAGGATGGGGGTTACGCTGCGGCCCGCCGCATCGTCGAGCGCTATTTTGGCGCCGACATCAAAGAGAAAACGTTGGGCCAGCAGGACTACAAGACAAGATTGCAGGAGATCAGTCAGATGCTCTTTCGCGCGCCGCCGAGTTACCGGCTGGTGTCCGAAACCGGGCCAGACCACGAAAAGCGTTTTGTCACCGAGATCGCCGTTGGCGGCAAGGTGCTGGGCAAAGGAGAGGGCCGCAGCAAGAAACAATCCGAGCAGGAGGCCGCTAAAAGGGCGCTCAACGAACTCCAACGGAGCGACGGCAGATCGGCTCAAAGCCGAACCGCCGGCAGCGAAAACGAATGACCGGGCGCGAGATAGCCGGGTGCCCCCGTCTGTCGGCGGATGTACTGATCGTCGGTGCCGGAGGCGCGGGGATGTATGCTGCCATTTCCGCCGCGCGAAGCGGCGCTTCCGTTTTGCTTATCGACAAGAGCTTGGTGGGTCGCGGCGGCGCGACCGTCATGGCCCAAATGACCGTGGCTGCGGCGCTGGGGCAGCAAGAGCCGGACGACTGGTCTGTTCATCTCAACGATACGCTGGAAGCGGGCCGCGGCCTGTGCGACCAAAAGCTGGCCGCGCTCTTATGCCGGGAGGCGCCGACCCGGATCC
>JBFJTQ010000624.1:0-2834 GCA_041625275.1 Binatia bacterium
ATCTTCGCGTTGCGGCAACGAGCAGCAAGGAAGCGACGATAAGCAACACGCCGATCCCCGCCATTGCGCCATACGATCCCTCCTCGTAATAAAAGTAAATAAGCGGGCCCAACGGCTCAGCGCCCGGGCTGTAAAGAAAGATCGAACAGCTGAACTCGCGAATGAAGAAAGTCGCCAGCACGATCCAGCCCGCGACAATTCCCGGCCGCATCAGGGGCAAGAGAATGCGGCGTAGCGTCATTCCCAACCCGGCCCCGCAGACCACCGACGCCTCTTCGAGATCCTTATGGATCTGAACGATCGTGCTGCTCACCGAGCGCAGCCCGTATGGCAAAAACCTGGTGATATAAGCGACCATGAGGATCCATAGCGTGGCATAAATGGGGATTGGAAAATTGATGTAAGCCCAGAGAATACCGATGGCCAACGCCGCTCCCGGAAAGGCCCAGGGAATGAAAGCCAACGCTTCCAACAAACCGCGGCCGATCATCCTCGTCTTGACCGTCAAATAGGAGACGATCGTGGCAAAGAGAACGCAAACCGTCGCGCCGACTACGGCAAGAAACAGGCTGTTTCGAAATGCACCGTAGATGCGGTCGTCCTCGATTAGACGTATGTAATGTCGCACGGTGAGATTCTGCAGCACGGGCCAGCTCAGCGTCTGATAATACGGCATGATCGAGACCAACAGCAGAGTGAAGAAAGGAAGAATGACCATGAATATCAGGAGCACAAGGGCGGCGAGCGAGGCCGGATACCGCCACCCGCGGAGGTCAATCTGATGGGGTCTGAAACCTTTTCCAGTAACCGTGGCGTAGCGCTCTACTTCGGCGGTGAAATGCCGGTATAGATACACAAAGAAAAAAACGATGGCTACCAACCCAACACCGTACGTCGCTGCGAGATTATGGTTGGCCGGAAAAGAGCCGATCGCTTCGCGAAAGATTTTGGTCGTGAAAACCTCGATTCGCGCCGGCAATGCGATGATAGCGGGCGTGTCGAATGATTCTGCGGCCCGAACAAAGTTGAGGGTTCCCGCCGCTAATATAGCCGGACGGATAAGCGGGAACGTGATGCGCCAGGCCACACCGACCTCGCCCGAGCCCAAGGTCTTGGCCGACTCCTCGAGGGACGGATCCATGCCCCTGAGGGCTGCGGCGATAATCAAATAGGCCAGAGGAGAGAGGACCAGGGATTCCACAAAGATGAGTCCCGGGATGCTGTAGATATTAAATGGCGCGAATCCGAACAGCAATTTGAAGAGTTCGTTCAAGATGCCATTAGTGGGGTTGAGCAGTAGAACCCATGAAATCGCCACGAGGAGCGACGGAACGACGTTGGGAATCACGGCAGTTAGCTCCAGCAGGCCGCGAAACGGAGCGTTAGTCCGCACGGTAATCCACGCGAGCATCAAGGCAATGGCGACGGACAGCCCCGAAGCACCGGTCGCGAACATCAAGGTGTTCGCGACCAGCTTATAAGTCTCTGGATCGCTGTAGACCTGGATATAGTTGGAGAGGGTAAGATTTCCCGGTACCCCAAGGGGGGCGCTACGGATGCTGCCGTAGAAAAGAAAAAAAGTCGGGTACAGGCTCAGAAACGCAAGGCAGATGCCGGCCGTGATGTAAAGCAGATGGACCGGCTGAAGATACGCCCTGAGAATCCCTTTCACTTTAGAAAGATCTTCTTAAATTCTTTGGTCTTGGCGGCAAAGCCTTCCCTGTCGAGTTCGTCCACGTTAATGAATTTGATCTTATCGGCGTCCTTAAACTTGGGGTACACTCCTGTGCGCGTCACCGTCTCCCCGACATCAGCGAGAATCTTCATGCCTTCTTCGGAAAGGAAGAAATCGATGAAGAGCTGGGCCGCATTGGGGTGTTGAGGTTTGGAGCTCACACCCATGTACTGGCCGTCTCCCAGCATCTTGTCGACCTTCACATAGTCCAACTTCGCACCCTCTTTGCCGTAAATCGCAATGTATTTGGTGAACGCAAACCCGATAGGAACCTCGCCGGTGAGAATCTTCTGCGACGCTGGAGTAATCGAACTCGCCAGCACGGGCTGTTGCGCGGCAAGGCCCCTGATGTACTGATCGGCTTTCTCTTTTCCCATGATCTTATAAAAACTCGCGAGCCACTGGATCGTGGTTGTGTGCGTGGTTGGATCGGCCATGACGAATTTGCCTTTCCACTTGGGATTGAGCAGATCGTCATAGGACTTGGGCGCATCCTGAGGCTTGATGTAAGCCTCGTTGTATATGATGCCAATGACGACATTTCGGTATGCCGGACCCGCGTCGGGGTCAAATACATCGGAAGGGAAAGATTTGAATTCCGGAGATTTGAGGTTGCCGATGATCCCGTCCTTTTTCATGATTTTGAGGAGCGGCGCGTGGTTAAGGGTCACATCAAAAAGCTGCTTCCCGGCTCGAAACTCAGTCATGATTCGATCCGTCACCTTGGTCGACGAACCCCACCAGTATTCGATATCGACGCCGTACTTCTGCTTGAAGAGCTTCTCGAGAATACTCATCGTGCTGGTTTCTAGAGAACCATAAACAACGATCTTGCCCTCTTTCTTGGCGCCGGCAACATCCGCATGGGCCTTTAAGGGTAAGAAAAGGGCAATCGCTAAAACCGTACACGCAACGCGCAAACCGTTCATTGCATTCCTCCTATTTTGCCTTTATGTCAGCGCCCGCAAGCACGCTCCTCATCCTCATCTAACAGAAATCAGCCGAGGGGAATCTATCCAAAGGATCACACCATTGTCAAGCTTTACTTCAAGTGGGTGATGTATCAGTCTGTGTGTAAATTTTGGTGGGGGGAAGGGAG
>JBFJTQ010000625.1:0-2831 GCA_041625275.1 Binatia bacterium
ACGGCTTGGCTGTAAATGAACTTCTGGGACACTACACTACTAGCGCCCAATGCGGGATCTCGGTTTGTTACGCGAGGACAATTCTTTCTTAATGGTAATCTAAAATCCCCAAGATCTCAGCGAGCCGGCAATTTGAATCGACTACCGTTGACCTTACATCTCTTGTGCTCGCTGGCAGGATCGGTCTACATTCTAGGCGGGGTTTATCACAATCAGAGGAGACTTGATGACACTGTGTCAGTCGGGAGGGGAGGTCGGAAGAGCGAGGCAGGCCTTCGGATCTCAAATGGCGGCGAATCTAAAATCTGTGATTTGTGATTCCTCGCGAAGCGAGGACAGTGGCCCATTGCCTCGCTCTGAAGAGCTCGCCTCCCGCTGGCTCCTGAACGTGAGAAATTCGCGCTAGACGTCCTATGAATCTTTCGGCACAACCGACAGGGGCCACACGATGAGCATCGAAGAGAAACTTACCGCGCTTGGTATCAAATTGCCGCTGCCACCAAAACCCGAAGCCAACTACATTCCCTGCGTTCAAGTCGAGAACCTTCTGTTTGTGGGCGGCAACATCGGCGGGCTCAATGGCCAACCACTCAAGCACGTCGGCAAAGTCGGCGACTCGGTAACGATCGAACAGGCCTATGAGATGGCCCGGCGCTGCGCGCTCAACCATCTGGCAATCATCAAAGCGGCGCTCGGCGACTTTGATCGGGTGGAGCGCTTCGTCAAACTAACCGGCTACGTCGCCGTGGCACCAGGATTCACGCGAATGCCCGAAGTGATCAATGGGGCCTCAGATCTATTCGTCGAGCTTTGGGGCGCGCGCGGCGAGCATGCGCGGGCAGCCATCGGCGTCGCCTCTTTAAGCCAGGATGCCCCGGTTGAAACCGAAGTGATCGTCAAGATTCGAAAGTAGTTTTGAAACCGGGAACGATCATTCCAAAAAACAACTCCCCAAGCGGGTCCACTTTAGTCATGGGGGATCCTGCATCACGGGAAGGCAAGCCGCATGTATCGCAAATAGGGAACGGCGACCGTTGCGCGGTCGTGGCGGTGAGGTCTAATTCTTTTTGAGCGGATGGATCGGCTCTATCGGGTTGCTCTGGCTCGGGCCGAGAGGGGAAGGCTTCGTATCCCCCAATGTGTTTGTCTCCCCGCTTGCGCTCGGCCTTTCATGAGCCTGCGCCAATGCCTCGGCCTGCGAGCGGAGTTCGTTTGCCGCTTTGGCGGCGCTACGGGCAAGCGCTTCCGCTTCCTCGTATGCCTTGCGGGCGGCTACTGCTTGGTCTTGTTCAGCCTCCGAAGCCCTGATGTCCTGTAATGCTTGCAACTTTTGTGCAGCATCGTCTGCCAGCTCCTTAGCTTCTTTCTCCGCCGCCTCGGCCTTTTTCTGGCTGTCTTCCACTTCGTCCATGGCAGCAGCCTTTTCAGCGACCTCTCCTTCCTCAGGGTCTGCGCTCAGGTCCATTTCCTCGCGCGCCACCACTAAAGCCACAACCGGCAGGCGCTCCAATGAACTGTCCACATCGCGGTCAACGGCCTTCAGCAATTGATGCTCCCGAAAGCGCAGCGGAAAGAAGATCACAGAGGCGTCCCTTGAAAGCTGCACCACCTTCTCCATATCCGCGTCCACAACCACCTCCGGTGTCGCCGGAATGCGGACTTCGTCGAGCGTATGTTTCAGGCTCTCCAAAGTTTTCGTTTCGCCCTGGGCGGAGCTGGGCGCAAGCACCCGAATCACGGCCTCGCTCCACTCCTCGCTCCGTGTCATCAAATAGGCAAGCAATAACATCAAGCGGCTCGTCCGATCGCTCCACCACCAGACGTCGATGCGCCTGTTCTCCGGCGGCGCTTGGCACAATGCGGCCCATTCCTCCTCCTGCGCGTCCAGAATGACGACGTTGCAGCCCAGGCCGATGGCTTCTTGCAGTTCCCTGCCGTAGCGGACCTGCTCGCCGTTGCCCTCTACCACACGAAGCTGATCCACCTTGCTTAGTAAAACCATATTTGCGCGAATTTTTCCGACGCCAAAAGACTGGAGGAGACTATCAACAGCGACGCGAAAGTCGGGGCTGACGATCGTCCGGGCGAACATTTTAAATCCGTGCTCGGCGATAAATTCTTTCAACTCCGATTCCGACTTGTTCCGCAGCCGGACGTTCTGCGTTCCTTCCCCTTCGACGATTTGCACAGCGGTCGTCAGCCCGCTATCGCCCTCGACCCAGGAGGCAAACCGTAAGAGCCTTTCACGTCCGACCGGATCGTCACAAAACACCAGCATGCAGGGCCGCCAGCCGCGCGGGTGTTCCGGTTCTTCGGACATCGCCAGTAGATTCTCCCGGATGCTTTGGAAGTGGTAGGAATGCTTACTGTCTGCCCAGCGGTCCGGTCCGGCCGTGCGCTTGAGATACTGATGAATCGAAAACAACAGCGCAATGGCGATGGCACCGGCCAGGGCATCGATCGCCAGCATCGCGCCGAGACATCCCAGAGCGCCCAGAAGGCTCCAGCGTGCGTGAAAATAGCGAAAGCGTGGGCGAAATGAGGGGCTCGCAGACTTTGCTTCGGAGTACGTGGCGTAGTTCAGAAGACCGTAAGATATCAAGAAAAACATCGACACGACGGCGGCAACGAAATTCAAATTCCCTAGAAAGATTGTCCCGACGGCGATGGCTCCTGAAACAAGTATGGCCGGGCGCGGGTTTTCGGCTTCGCCCGCTCCCTGGGCGAAGGGCAAAAGCAACGGGAAGATGCGGTCTCGCGCGATGGATTGAAGAATTCGCGGCGCGCCGAGGAAAGAGGACATCCCGGAGGACAGCGTCGCCGCGATCACT
>JBFJTQ010000626.1:0-2825 GCA_041625275.1 Binatia bacterium
GCTGGCGTTTTGGATGATCATATCAACGACGATGTGGGCATCGGCGATGGGCCCAAAGATCTGCGCCGCAAGCCCCGGGCGGTCCGGGACTCGCTGAAGAGTGATCTTCGCTTCGTTCTTGTCATAACTCACACCGGACACCAATACGTCGTCCATGCTCTCATCCTCCTTGACTAGCCATGTCCCTTCGTTATCGATAAATGTCGAACGGACATGCACTGGCACGAGAAACTTTTTTGCAAACTCCACGGAACGGATTTCCAGCACCTTCGCCCCAGTGCTGGCCAATTCAATCATTTCATCATAGGAAATCCGCGCCAGCTTTCTGGCATCCGGGCAGATCCCCGGATCGGTAGTAAATACGCCTTCGACATCGGTATAAATTTCACAAGCCATGGCGTTGAGGAACGCCGCCAAGGCCACGGCGCTTGTATCCGAGCCTCCCCGGCCAAGGGTGGTAATATTGTCATCTTCATCGACCCCCTGAAAGCCAGCGACCACCACGACTTCTCCCGCTGCCAGGGATTGCACGATCTTTTTCGAATCGATGTTTCGAATTCGGGCTTTGCCGTAGGCGCTGTCGGTTTCGATCCGCACTTGATGGCCGAGAAACGAGCGCGACGGCTGCCTTAGTTCTTTGAGGGCCAGACTGAGCAAAGCGACGGAAACCTGTTCCCCAGATGCCAACAGAACATCCTTTTCTCGCTCGTCGGGAATTTCGGAAATCTGATTGGCCAGAGCGATGAGGCGGTTGGTCTCTCCGGCCATCGCAGAAACCACCACGACGACATCATGGCCCGCTTTCTTTGTCGCTTGCACTTTTGCCGCCACATGTTTGATACGTTCGATCGTGCCGACCGAAGTTCCGCCATATTTTTGCACCAGCAACGCCATTCGTTCCTATCCTCTTCGTTTGCTTTTCATTTTTTCAACGATGCTCTCGTACCGCGGGCCCCGGGGAGTAAAAACCAACTCGCGCTTGGAGCCATTGGCGTAAGCCAATCGCAGCTCTAGAAATTCGTCAACCTCGGTTCCCGGCAGGCGTTCAACCCATTCGATCAGACTGACACCCCCGGAGTATAGGTACTCCCGGAGATTGAGTCCTTCCAACTCATTCAAACTGCCAATCCGGTAGAGATCAATGTGGTAAACAGGGAGGCGGCCACGATACTCGTTGATGAGAGTAAATGTCGGACTGCGGATCCATGCCTCTTTCCCCACGTCGAGACCCTCTGCCACACCTCGCACAAAACATGTCTTGCCAGTCCCCAGCTCCCCTGTAAGTCCAATGATTTCGCCACCCTGCATCAACCGACCCAGCTTGCTGCCCCAGCTTCGGGTCTGTCCGGCGGAGCGGGTAATAACGGTCCACGAACCCATCAGCGACCGAACTCCATACGCACAACTAATATATTTTCTTGAAGATTTCGAGACTAGCGGGCGGCTGCCGAAAGACTCCTCATGCCCGGTGGCAATCCGTCGATGATATCGCTGGCTATGAGACCGATCTCTCCTCTCTCCGCCGCCGCTCGATCGCCGACGTAACCGTGGAGATAAACGCCTAGCTTCATTGCGTTTTCCGCGCTGAATCCCTGCCCCAAAAGCGCCGCAAGCATTCCCGCCAGAACATCTCCCATCCCGCCGCTTGCCATCCCGGGATTGCCCGTCGGGTTGATGAATACCTTTCCCTCCGCCGTCGCGATGACTGTCCTTGCGCCCTTGAGCACCACGTGGCAACCGTACTTCACGGCAAAGGCGCGCGCCACCTCGGTGCGGTCGCGGTTAACGGCGTCGTTTCTTTCCCCTAGGAGCCGCGCCATCTCGCCCGGATGGGGCGTAATTACGGGGGGCACTTTCGCGTAGCGCAGCCGATCAAGTTCCAAGCTAAGGTTATTGAGGCCGTCAGCGTCAATGACCCACGGAACATCCAGGTTGCGTAGCAGCCATCGAAGAGCCATCCGTGTCGAATCGGCAACCCCAAGACCGGGACCGAAAAGTACGACGTTCTTCCTCTCCAAAAGCCGGCGCCACTCCTCATCCGTCAGCGTCTCCATCTCTTCGGCTGCGTTGTCGCGTAAAGGCTCCGTCATGACTTCGACCAACGCGCCTGCAAGAATATTGTTGAGCGAGCGAGGCGCCGCCAACGTAACCAATCCCGCGCCGATGCGCATGGCTGCGCGACAGGCCATGATTGCCGCGCCGGTTTTGCCCCGGGAGCCGGCCATCACAAGCACATGTCCATAAGTGCCTTTATGTGTGTCGGGATGGCGAAGCGGAACCAGCCAACCCATTTCTTCCTGCTCCAGCAGCTCGGTTTGCGGGCTCACCTCAGCAACGGCCCTGGTATCAATGCCGATGTCTCCGACCACTAAATCCCCCACATAATTCAAACCGGGATAACCCACCTGTCCGAGCTTCGGATAGCCGAGCGCAACCGTCATCTCCGCTTGTATGCCAACACCGAGTGGTGTTCCGCTGTCGGTGTGCAGCCCGGAGGGTATATCGACGGCGACGATTGGCAGTCCGGAGGCATTCATCAGCGTGATGACTTCAGCATACAGTCCAAGCACATCATTTCTTGTGCCAGTGCCAAGTATCGCATCCACCAGCAACCCTTTTCCCTTCATTCTTTCCCTGAGGGAGGAAATGCTGGATTGAGAAACTTCTATCACCCTGCCTCGAAGCTTCAGAAACGCTTTCAGATTGTGCGCTGCATCCCGAGAGACCTCATCCTGCCGCGCCAACAGCACAACCTCACAAGGGATTCCTTTCCTCTTTAAGAGCCGGGCCACGACAAGGCCATCGCCGCCGTTGTTACCCTTGCC
>JBFJTQ010000627.1:0-2822 GCA_041625275.1 Binatia bacterium
CACATCGACGCCCATGTGGCCCGGCTTTGCAATGCCCATCAATGCGTTCAAGTTGGCGCCATCCAGGTAAACCAGGCCGCCCTTGGCATGCACGACTTCCACAATGGCCTGAATATTTTTTTCGAAGAGTCCAAGAGTGTTAGGGATCGTAATCATCAATGCGGCCACGTTCTCATCCATGACTTTTTCCACTGCCGATGCGTCGATCACGCCTTGTACGTTCGACGAGATTTGAATCACGTCGTACCCGCACAGCGTGGAACTGGCCGGGTTGGTCCCGTGGGCGGTATCGGGAACAATGATTTTTTGGCGGGGGCTCCCCTTAGCCGTCAGATAAGCCCGAATCAACATCAGCCCCGTTAATTCCCCCTGGGCTCCCGCCGCAGGCTGCAGACTGACATGGTCCATGCCGCTCACCTCGGCCAGGACCCTTTCAAGCTCATGAAGCAGAGCCATGGCTCCTTGCAGCACGCCTACCGGTGCCATCGGATGGGCGAGAGAAAAGCCCGGCAAACGTGCCACCACTTCATTGATTTTTGGGTTGTACTTCATGGTGCACGATCCCAGTGGATAGAATTGGCTCTCAATGGCGAAGTTGCGTTGCGAAATCTGCGTGAAATGACGCAGCACTTCGAGCTCTCCCATTTCGGGGAAACCCGGTATATCGTCACGCAACAAGTCTGCGGGGATTCCGCGCGCGCCGCCGTCTTTCTCCGTCGGCCAGAAGAAAGCGCTTCTTCCCGGAGAGCCGCTCTCGAAAATAAGCGGCGGCTGTGCCATTTGCGAATGTGGATTAACTGGAGAGTGCGGCGACAAGACGATCGATTGCCTCCGTATCATTCATTTCGGTAACACAAATCAGCATGGCGTCTCGCAATTCGGGATACCAATTCGTCAATAGAATACCGGGAATGACCCTCCGCTCTATACAGCGCCCCATGCGTTTGTCTAGATCTTTCCCGCACACGACGAACTCGTTAAAGAAAGGCCCCGAGAAACAGGACTTCAAGTTACTCCCTTTGACTAAACGATCATGGACTTCGTGCGCCGCGTTAACATTGATCTCCGCTAGGCGCCGCAAACCGGTTTTTCCCATTAGCGACAGAAACACCGTCGCGGCTAGCGTGCACAGGGTTTGACTGGTACAGATATTCGAGGTCGCCTTTTCACGCCGAATGTGTTGCTCGCGCGTCGCAAGGGTGAGAACGAATCCCCGGCGACCTTCTGCATCCACCGTCTCACCGACCAACCGGCCGGGAAGGTTGCGCATCACTTTTTTCTGCGTCGCAAAGAAACCAAATCCTGGTCCGCCGAGGGACATCGGCACGCCGAGGCCCTGACCCTCACCGACAGCGATGTCCACTCCGTAAGCCCCCGGGGGCTTCAACAATCCGAGAGCCAATGGCTCCGTGGTGACCGTCACAAGCTGTGTCCCCACTCGCGCGCATAAAGCGCGCAACCGCGCCAGATCCTCAATCACGCCAAAAAAATTCGGGTAGCCAACCACGACGGACATGACCTGATCGTCCAGCCGGCGAGACAATTGATCGATATCCGTCGCGCCACTCTTGTCGAAGGAAATTTCCTCCAATGAAGTATCTCCTAAATTGCGCAAATAGGTCGCCACGACCGCTCTGTATTGCGGGTGCAAAGCGCGCGAAATAAGCACTCTTCGTCGGCCCGGAGGCTGGATACGTCGGCACATGAGAACGGCTTCCGCAGCCGCAGAAGCGCCGTCGTACACGCCGGCATTGGAAATCTCCATCCCGGTGAGTTGACAGATCAGCGTCTGGTACTCGTAGAGTGCCTGCAAGGTCCCTTGGCTGACCTCGGGCTGATAAGGAGTGTACGAGGTCGAGAACTCCGAGCGCGAAATTATGGCATCAACGGCAGCAGGCACGTGATGGTGGTAGATCCCGCCGCCAAGAAAAAGATTCCAGCCCGAAGCGTCGGCATTCTTCGCAGCCAGAGCCGCCAGTCTCTTGTGCACCTCTAACTCACTGAGACCGGCGGGGAAGTCGATGGTTGCCGTATTCCGCAGACTCTGCGGAATATGGCGGTAGAGATCTTCGACGCCTGTCAAGCCGATCGCACGGATCATGCGTTCCTGGTCGGCAGGCGTGTGGGGGGTGTAGCGCATGTCCTCGCCCTAGGTCTCCTCCTCCTCGTCATCTGATTCATCCTCTTCTTCCCCGCCTTGCTCCCTCTGCTGTTCGACATACTCTGCGTATTCCTCGGCCGTCATCAAATCCTTAAGTTCAGCCATGTCCGTCATTTCGACTCGAACCATCCAACCATCGCCATAAACATCTTCGTTGATGGTTTCCGGGCTATCCGGCAGCGCATCGTTGACCTCCAGGACTGTCCCGCTTACCGGCGAGTACACATCGGACACCGCCTTGACGGATTCGACCGCGCCAAAAGGATCGTCCTTGACCAATTTGTCCCCGACTTCGGGCAGTTCGACGTAAACGATGTCTCCCAGCTCCTCTTGGGCATATTCAGTGATCCCAATGGTTGCGATCTTATCTTCAACCGATACCCATTCATGCTCTTTTGAATACTTTAGCCCCTCAGGAAATTCCATCGCTTACCTCCTTTGCCTGATAGGCGCCTCCGCTACCGCCGGTAAAACGGCAACGGAACCACTTTAGCGCGAACTTTTCGTCCACGGATTTCCACCTCGATGCCATTACCGATAGATGCCTCATCGGCGGCCATATATCCAAGCGCGATCGATCGCCCGGTCGACGGCGATTTCGTCCCGCTCGTGACTCGCCCCACGGGCCGTCCATCTTTCGATAGCGGGTAATCACTGCGCG
>JBFJTQ010000628.1:0-2813 GCA_041625275.1 Binatia bacterium
CCACTCAGAACCAGCCCTCGCCAAAACTAAACCCGGATTCCATAGTCAAAAGCGACTTTTGCCGCCAGAGAGGAGTGCCTATCATAGCGAAGAAAATGTGCCTGTGCTTCTATGTAGACGACCGCAGCCGGTGCGTGCGGCAGCCATCTCACGACGACGAAAGCCAGTACCCGGTTGGAACAATGACTTCAAAGCTCCACGCTCCTATTATGCTGTCGCCACTGCAGCAGGCTTCCAGCGGGCTCGGACGATACCGCACCTGCAATTGGGAAATCCTGGCTCACAATCTGTTGTCAAATCACGTTCGCCGACCGCCCATCGCATAAAGACTAACCCGCTTTTGGCTAACGTAAAATCGTGGCGTCGCGCCTGAAGGGCAGAATCCGTCTTAGGACTGCGGTGCCGAAGTGAGCTCGACGAGGAAAAGGTTTTTTTGCTGGTCGAAAACTTTTTGCAAGGCAGGTTCGATCACGTCGTCTGCGGGGAATTCAACGCTCAGCGGATCGATGTACATTTGATCTTTGTAAAGTTCAAAGTGAAGGTGCGGTCCGGTGCTTCTACCTGTCGATCCAACATAGCCAATAAGCTGGCCCTTTTTGACAGGGGTGCCGTTGCGAATCCCCTTGGCAAAGCGGTCCAGGTGTGCGTAACGGCTCATATAGCCGGCGTCGTGCTGTATTTCGACAAGCTTGCCGTAACTGCCGTTACGTTTAGCGTGGGTTACAACGCCATCACCAATGGCGCGAACCGGCGTGCCTCTCCGAGCGGCGAAGTCCACCCCAGTGTGCGGCAGATTCGTCTTGAGTATAGGGTGGAGGCGGGAATCGGTAAATTGAGAGGTGATGTCATTGAAATCGAGGGGGAAGCGCAAGAACAAGCGCGCCAGGCTTCTTCCTTCGAGGTTATAGTAACCTCCCACACCCTTTTGTTTCTCGAAGTAGATGGCGGCAAATTTTTGTCCCACATTGATCAATTCTGCGGCTAGGATACGCCAGGAAACTTTTGACTCTTGGCCCTTCCGACTTCGAGTTTCGTAGAGGACCTTGACACTGTCCCCCTGTCGAACATCTTTGCCCAGGTCCAATTCCCAAGTAAATATGTCAGCCAGTTGGGATAACAATGTGGGTTTGAGCCCCGCCTTTTGCCCGTCATCGAAAAGCGAATGATTTACCACGAAGGTGGCGGTCTTCAGCTGCACGTCATACGGTTTCTCGCGCTTGTGAAAGAAAATGCCGTGATCGTCCTTTTCCCACGTGAGACTTACGGAATCATTGAAGTCCAGGTCCACCGCTTTCAGCCCCTCGCTTCCCTGCTGAGCGCGACTACTGGCGCCTTCCGTAGTAAGATAAAAATGTACCTCTCTCCCGACGGGAAGAGACTGGCGCGAAAAGTTTCGTGCAATGGAACGCGTCCAGAGTTGCATTTCACTCGGCTTCAACCCGAAGCGCTTGAGAAGCCGGGGCAACGTATCGCCGGGTCGGATTCGGTGGACAACATGCTCACGCTTTTCCAGCGGATCGAGGGCGTTGTCTTCTCCTTGGTGAAGTAACTGATTCCAAGGCGGATTAGTTGTTTTTCGCCCGCCTTCAGTAAGGCCCCGGCCCGATTTCCCTTTAGACGCTTCCTTACCGACCCCCTTGTTCTTCGCTGCGTGCGTCTCCACCGGCTTCATTGCCGCGAGAGCGGTAAGAATCCAAAACCACAAAAAAATATTAAAAATCTTTGAGGATCGTGATAGCCGATTAGCTCTCAGCAAGACTTTCGGGTAATAGTTGTGGGCTGTTCCGAGATGCATGACGAAAAACCTCAAACTAGATAAACCGTTTCTTTCCCCGTGTCAAACGAAAAAAAACAGGCCGCTCGGCGTTTTTGGACTAGTGACTGAATGATCCGGCCAGGCGCGCAAAAACTTAACTAAATTAGATACTTTCTCTTGTCAGTTTGGGTCCACGAGCCCTTCTGTGATGAACAAAGGTTCCCTGCCCCTAACGGCCAGCCTCGCCCTCGGTGAGCTCCAAATGGAAGATCGCAAACCTCAGATTTTCGACTTGAGAATTGCCATTGGCAATCCGGGGGGTGTCCATGGCTTGGGCGGCTCCGGTGCACTCGCTGATGGTTCACTGGTGCGAGTGTGTGCCGGATGGAGGCTAATTCGCCTCTTTGAGCCACAGCTTCCGGATGAAGACCTCTAATAAAAAGAGGGCGAAACACAGGATGATTAGAAGTGGTCTGATAGACTCATAATTCATTGTAGTACGCTCTTCTTGAGCGCGTTTCACTGATCTTGGATTGATTTCTCCACCTGAGATCTGCGCCAATTTGGCTAGCAGCGGAAGATTAAAATCTGGCCGCGGTGATTCGGCGCGAAGGTCATAGGGCAAAGTGTAGCCAAGTGGCGGGTAGGCGATGCGGCGGCCCGATCGCTCCTCGAAAATGTCGATACGATAGTCGCCCGCAGCCGATATGGGAAGCAGGGTCTGATAGTGGCCGGGAGCCGATTTTCGCAAAACGCCGTCAGCCTTCGCGCGGTTGCCGCTAACCGAATACCGGAACTGACCGTTCCCGCCGGCCTCTTCGTAAAGATACAGGTCAAAAACCGGTTGTGAGCCTACCAGACTGACCCTTGTCTCATGAAGGGGTATGGGCACGGATTCGCGAGGTGGCCGAAGCCAGTTCATGATCCTCTCCCAAAAATCGGGGAGGCCGTTCCATTGAATCCAGTTTCTACTCCACCGCGCTTCCATATCGGTAGTGAAAGCCACGGCTTTCCCCCGTCCGTATTGCCAGGAGGCAAGCAAGGGCGCTCTGCGGCC
>JBFJTQ010000629.1:0-2811 GCA_041625275.1 Binatia bacterium
CCTTAACCAAGCCTGCGGCGTCTTTGGTGAAGCGTTTTTGTGAGATAGCAGACGTTAGGACCGTTTATCTCGGATTGCGGGTCTATCGAATGATCACGTTTACTTTCCCGGCGACACACCCGCTTCGGTGACTCGAGTTTAAGCCTGACGAAGGATTGTTAGGTTTCGTAGCCAATCGAAAGGTACCCCGATTACATAAAGGCGTTGTTTAATGGATAGTCAGGCATTTAATAACTTCGGAGGTGACAAATGAAGCGGGTTGCTGTTATTCAACGGCCCCCGGTATTTCTCGATCGAACGCAGACTCTGAGCACCGCTGTCAGCGCTGTGAGCGAAGCGGCGGAAAACGGTGCGCAGTTGATCGTATTTCCTGAGGCGTTTGTGCCCGGGTATCCGGCCTGGATCTGGCGGCTTCGTCCCGGCGGCGACTTTGCCCTTTCGGAGCAGCTGCATTCCCTGTTGCTCGAGAATGCCGTGAGTCTCGACGGCGATCATCTCTCACCGCTATGCGCTGCAGCAAAGAAGCATAAGGTCACGGTCGTCTGTGGCCTCGATGAACGCGATACGGAGTTCAGTCGCGGCACCATCTACAACACAGTGGTTGTTATCAGCCCCGACGGCACCTTGCTGAACCGTCACAGAAAAGTTATGCCGACCAATCCGGAGCGAATGGTGTGGGGATTCGGGGACGGCCGGGGTCTGAGAGTGGTTGACACTCCATGCGGGCGCATCGGAACGCTCGTCTGCTGGGAAAACTATCTGCCGCTTGCGCGCTGCGCGATCTACGCACAAGGGGTGGACATTTACATCGCGCCGACGTACGACAACGGTGACCTCTGGATTGCAACGATGCAACATATTGCCCGGGAGGGAGGTTGTTGGGTTATAGGCAGCGGCTGCGCGTTCCAGGCGGGCGATATTCCTGACGCGATTCCAGGCAAGGCTACCTTGTATCCGCTGGCCGATGACTGGGTGAATCAGGGTGATTCCGTCGTGGTTTCTCCGGGCGGAAAAATTGTAGCCGGGCCCATGCGCAAAGAGAAGGGGATATTGACTGCAGACATTGATCTTGCTCGGGTCGGCGCAGCGAGGCGAAGCCTCGATACCGTAGGACACTACTCGAGGCCGGACATCTTTCAGCTCCGCGTGAACACGAGCCCGCAGCGGCCGGTCGTGTTCAATGACATCACGAATTCGGGTTAAAGTTAGATGGTCGTCGTTGTTTCAGTTGGAATCTGAAGTTATTGCAAACGCCGGAGAACGCTTTTGCGCTTGCACCTTTTTGGCGCTGCTCCGTTGAAGCGTCATGGGAGGCCACACGTGAATTATCCAGTCCGGGGCGATTCATCGAAGCGGAATTTCTAAACGCGCGGCTTGACGCTAAAGAGCGCAATTCCTATGATCCGGGAGAGAGATTATTCGGGTTGCGCATGGTGACGATGCGTTGACTAATCTATGAGAGGAGTTGAAAGGGACATGAAGCATATCTTGAGTGTAACGGTTATGGCGTTGCTCTGTTTTGCGTATGCGCCGATCCATGCGGCGGGAAAGCTCGTCGTGGACTACGGCGGCCATGCCGGGTTTCAAAGCGCGGTTTGGGTTGCGAAAGATTTAAAAATCTTCGACAAGTACGGCCTGGATGTCGAAGTGATCATGATCACGGGCAGCGCGCGATCCGTAGCGGCCCTTTTGGGGGGCAGCACGCAGTTCGCAACGGGCTCCTCGACGGGACCTCTTGCGGCCGCGGCCAAGGGCTCGGAGATCAAGCTTCTGGCGGCTTCCTATAATAAATTTCCTTACGCCTTCGTTGCAAAGCCGGAAATAAGCTCGCCGAAGGATCTGCGCGGGAAGAAAGTCAACATACTCAATTATGGCGGCTCCAATGACTTCGCCCTGCAGCTTTCCCTGAAAGAGTGGGGTCTGAAGCTATCCGACGTCAGCGTGATCATCGGCGGCGATTCGCCGACGCGCTTGGCATCCCTCATGACCGGGCGCACCGATGCGACGGTCCTTTCGCCGCCGCATTTGCTCCTCGCCGTCAAAAACGGCTACCGCGTGCTTGCGGATATGGGCGATATGAGCGCGAATTTTTCCCAATCAGCGCTCAGTACGACGGGCGAGTTTCTCAAAGAAAAGCGGGACACCGCGATGCGGTTTCTGAAGGCATACTCCGAAGCGATCCATAAGATTAAGACCGACCGCAAAAGCACGGTCAAGATCTTCGCCAAGCGCATGCGCGTCGAAGACCAGGAAACGCTGGATTCAACCTACGATTACTTTGCGCCGCGCTTTTCCTTGCCTCCCCGGGTGAACTTGGAGGGCATACGGGAAACGCTCGAATTCTATGCCAAGCGCTACCCTGAATTTAAAGACCGCCGGCCGGAGGAGTTCGTTGACAACTCCTTGCTTGACGAGCTGGAAAAGGAAGGGTTCTTCAAGAACATGGGCCGTTAAGGACGGCCACGCCCCAGTTCGCGGGTCGAGGGAAGGTCCCGAGAGTTTGCAGAACATTCTTCTTTTGGGAACAACCCTCGATCCGCGGGCTTCTGAGGCTACCTACCCAAATACTGGCCCGGAGATTTAGCTAAAATTGCCCAACCCCTAGTGTCCTGGAACCAAAGTTCGCTGTATAAATTCCTCGTCATTTCGTCCGAAAATCTCCCCTTCCCCTCTTTGCCAAAGAGGGGTCAAAATGCCAGAGAGAAAACTCCCCCTTTGAAAAAGGGGGAAAAAGGGGGGATTTGAATTCGATTCGAGTCGCGACCATCATTTGCATTTTTTCAACGAACTTCAGGTACACTACACTTAGCA
>JBFJTQ010000630.1:0-2803 GCA_041625275.1 Binatia bacterium
GGGCAGTTCGGCCCGAGCAGTTGAGAATTTCGACCCAACAGGTACCTCTTGACCCGCACCATGTCGCGTACCGGGAT
Source organism: Binatia bacterium (assembly GCA_041625275.1). Classification (GTDB taxonomy): domain Bacteria; phylum Desulfobacterota; class Binatia; order UBA9968; family UBA9968; genus JBFJNS01. The sequence goes on from JBFJTQ010000630.1 coordinate 78, forward strand.
GCCTTCCGTGATACAGACGATCAACGGAATATTGGCATCGGCCGCCTCCATGATCGCGTCCGCCGCAAACGTGGGCGGCACATAGATCACCGTGGCGTTGGCGCCGGTTTCGGCCACCGCTCGCGCCACCGTGTCGAAGATGGGAATCCCCTCGAATGCGGTACCACCCCGCCCCGGAGTCACACCCGCTACCATCTGCGTGCCATACTTCTTGCACGCCAGCGTATGGAATTGGCCCGTCTCCCCGGTGATTCCTTGAGTGAGAACCCGAGTTTCTTTGTTTACAAGTATAGACACTTTAATCTTCCACCCTTGACCCGCTATCCGCGTTTGACAGCGGTCACGATCGCTTCTGCTGCTTCAGCCATCGTTTCCGCAGGAATGATGACGAGGCCCGAATCCTTGAGAATTTTTCTGCCCACGTCGACGTTCGTCCCCTGCAGCCGCACCACGAGAGGCATTGTGATGCTGAGCTCGCGAGCGGCATCGACGACTCCTTGAGCAATGACATCGCAGCGCATGATGCCGCCGAAAATATTGACCAGCACGCCGCGCACCCGCGAATCGGAGAGGATAATCTTGAACGCCTGCGCCACCTTGTCTTTGGTAGCTCCCCCTCCGACATCGAGGAAGTTGGCTGGCTCGCCGCCGCACAGCTTGATGATATCCATCGTCGCCATGGCGAGACCCGCGCCGTTCACCATGCAGCCAATGTTCCCCTCCAGCGAGATATAGGACAATTCGTACCGGCTTGCCTCGACCTCTCGCGGATCCTCTTCTTCAAGGTCGCGGAGCGCGAGAATGTCACGCTGGCGAAAAAAGGCATTGCTGTCGAAATTCATCTTGGCGTCCAGCGCCACCACGCGCCCTTCCTTGGTCAAAATCAACGGGTTAATTTCGGCCAGCGAGCAGTCGCTTGAATCGAACGCATTGTACAGCGCTTGCATCAGCCCCACGACTCTTCCGACATGCTCATGCGCGAGGCCCAGGCCGTACGCAAGCCGGCGGCACTGAAAGGGCAGCAACCCCACGACCGGGTCGATAAGCACCTTGAGGATTTTTTCGGGATTCCTGCGCGCGACCTCTTCGATTTCCACGCCGCCCTCAGAGGAGCAGATGACGGCAACACGGGATTGCGACCGGTCCAGGACCATGCCCAGATAAAACTCGCGCTCGATATTGAGTCCCTGCTCGACCAGCACGCGCCTAACCTGGCGCCCCTCAGGACCCGTTTGATGGGTCACGATATTTCTGCCGAGCATCTCGGCCGCTGCCTGTTCCGCCTCTTCAAGGCTGCGCGCCAATTTGACTCCGCCGGCTTTGCCTCGCCCCCCGGCATGGATCTGCGCTTTGATGACACAGGGAAGCCCCAGTTCATGAGCCGCAGCCCGGACTTCCTGGGGCGTATACGCGACAATGCCTTTCGGCACCGGAACATGAAAACGTTTCAGGATTTCCTTCGCCTGGTATTCGTGAATGTTCATGAGATTATGCCCATAATAAAGAGAGACCCTCAGACTAAACCATTAGCCTCAGGGTCTCAACACTGCGGCGGCAACGGTTGGCTACGCGGCCGCCAGAATACGATCCATCGCCTGGACAATATCCTGCACGTGCTTGAGCGATTCGTCGAATGCCTTCTTGTCGGAGGAACTTAGACCGATATCGATAACTTTCTCAACCCCTCCCGCCCCGATCAAGACGGGCACGCAGAAATAGTAGCCGCTGACTCCGTATTCCCCTTCCAGATAGGCCGCGCAGGGCAGGATTTCCTTCTTGTCGAACAGATAGGCTTCTGCCATACGAATCGAAGCTGACGCGGGGGAGTAATAGGCCGAACCGGTTTTCAGCAGGGCAACAATCTCGCCTCCGGCCGCGCGTACCCGCTTTTCGATTTCTTCGAGCCTCTTGGCGGGAATCAACTTTTCAACCGGCACGCCGCCGATGAAGCACGTGCTTCGCACCGGAACCATATCGTCACCGTGACCTCCCAAGACGATCGCCGCCACGCTATTAACAGAAACGTTGAGCTCTTGCGCGACGAAACTCCGATAACGGGAAGAATCGAGAATCCCCGATTGCCCGACGACCCGGTTCTTGGGAAAGCCGGTCACCCTCTTCGTCAGCGTCACCATGGCGTCGAGCGGGTTCGTGACGACGATCACGAAGGAATCCGGCGCGTACTTCTTGATGCCTTCCGCCACGGAATTGATAATTTTCGCGTTGGTGCCGACCAGATCGTCCCGGCTCATCCCGGGCTTGCGCGCGACACCCGCCGTCACGATGCACACGTCCGCCCCGGCGATGTCCTCATACTTGTTGGTGCCCACAATCTGGCAATCGAAATTTTCCACGGGGCTCGAGTGAAACAGATCCAACGCTTTGCCCTGCGGCAATCCCTCGATAACGTCGTAGAGAACGACATCCCCCAGACCCTTCAAGGCGCACAGATGCGCCATGGTCCCGCCGATATTGCCGGCGCCGATCAATGCGATTTTTTTTCTTGCCATTGCCCCCTCCTCTCTCTCGTCACACTACATGTTGGCGATAATCGCGTCGCCGAAACCTGAACAGCTGACGAGTTTGGCGTCCTTCATAAGTTGCCGTTGGCGGATAGCATCATCTTCGCCACGTCTCAAAAGCATTCCGCCGTACTCTGGACTCAGGATAATGACTTCAAGGGCCTGCCGGATGTCAGGTACCTCGCTAAGAAAAAAGCATAGAAC
>JBFJTQ010000631.1:0-2803 GCA_041625275.1 Binatia bacterium
CGGCGCGAGGATCGAGGAGCGCGGCGCCGTCAACCATGTAGTGCCACACGACAGCCGTCAGTGCCGCTCCCACGGCCAAAAAAAGCCAGAGACGGGCCATGACGGTTCCTCGGTTTCTCGGCTGATTGCTTCTGGACATCCTACGCTCCTTCGCCCCCTTCATTGAAGATGGGCGCCATAACGACCAACGTCAATCAGGCAAAGACTCGCGATTAACAACATATCGGCAAGCGTGGTGGGACCGCAAGCCGTGAGCATGGCGTTCGCCATTGCAGATGGGACATTTCAAATTGAAAATCTGCAGTCTGTCATGCCTCGTGCAGGGAGGACGAGTTGCCTTACCACCCACGGGGGAAACACTAGCGACCCTGAGCCAGTTCAAACATTTCAAGCCCGGGCTAAGTGATGTTAGTGAAAGCGGCATGCGGCTCACTTGAGCGACTCCCGGGCCGCTAGTTTAACTTCTGCTTGTTGAAGTATCTCGATTTCTTACGCGACTGTAATTCTGAGTCTGTGATTCTGCTGACCCTTAGCTTTCGGCAACGTGACGGTCAGCAGCCCCCTTCTAAACTTGGCCCTTACGCGGTCACCATCGATCTTGCACGGCAGCGAGACAGCCTGCACGAAAGACGTAGAGCTGCCTTCGTATTGATAATAATCTGGGCCGTCTCTCCTCAATGAGCGATTCTTGCCGCCCCGGATCACGAGGCGGTCTTCGGTAACCTCAACCTTGTAATCGTCCTTCTTGAGGCCGGGTAACGCAACTCGCGCGATAATCGCGCCGTCGTTTTCGTCCAACTCAACGACCTGTTGCGCGGGATCGAGATTCATGGCAGGCCACGAGTTTTCCTTTTCCGTGTCGCGCCACTTGAACTTTGACAACCAATGATCGACGACATCATGCACACGTTCCCGCAATCGTCCAAGTGACGATTTCCAATTGACGGGCATCAGTTCCTTCACACAAACGCACCTCCTTTCCAGGAATATGTTTTCCTCGGCCTCGGTGCAGTCAACGTCACGCCACTTTGACGTCGATCCTTCGAGGTTTCGCCTCCTCGGCCTTCGGCAATTTCAAAGTCAAGACTCCATGCTTGAGCTCCGCCGAAATGCCTAACTGGTCCACCTTGTCATTCAATTCGAACTGCCGGAAAAAATGGACCAGGCCGTATTCCCGGTAAATCGGATCGCCTGGTGCGACGTGCGCGGGCCTACCTCGAATCGTCAGGAGATTGTTTTCCACGCGGACATCCAGCGCATCTCTTGTTACTCCCGGCAAATCAGCCTTCACGACCAATCCCTCGCCATTCTCGTAGATGTCGACGGGCGGGATAACATATTGCTCTTGGCTCCGCGTTCCTTCTTTCGCTGTCGGCGTTTTGTGTTGACCTCGTGCAGCTACGGTTTTTTCTGCCATTGCGAAGTCCTCCCTTCTGTCTTGATGCTTCAATCGACCCTTACGTTGATCTGTTTGGGTTTTGCTTTTTCCGCCTTGGGAAGCGTTAGGAGCAACAACCCATCTCTATATGCCGCCTCGACTTTCGTGTCACTCACTTCCACCGGCAAATCGACAACGCGCACAAATTTACCGCTTGCACGCTCGTTACGGTGGAACGCTTCGGGTTGAATGTCGGCGGCAACGCGGCCTTTTTCTCCGGAAAGCGTCACGCGGTTTTGCAGGACCGTGACGCTCATTGAATCGGGGTCCACACCGGGGGTAACCGCCTCGATGTACAGGTTATCCTTATCTTCGAGCAAATTTATCAGGGGATAGCGCCTCGGCTCCCTTCCCGGAAGAAACGCAACCCGCGGCAGCGATTCGTCGCTATATCCAAATTCCTGAAACGCGCGATCGATCTCGCGCCGAAGGGCTTCCATATCTCGATACAGATTCCACTCTGCCATGATCGTTCGCCTCCTTTTTTGCCTGTGATAAAGATTGTTCTGTGTTGGAAGTTAGCCACGGTTCCCCGCTTGTCAAGGCCGGGCGGCGCTCGTCTGACCACCGAGTCCGACATTTGACAACGGTCTGTGCGCGTCTCGCCACGCTGTATTTGGACTTAGCACTCGCGCACCTTTCGGAAGAACATGCCTATCCCAACCAGCCGCACGAAGAAGGGCTCTTGCTCTTCTGTTGGCTTCTGCAATGAATGTCGTTTTCCATTATGACCCTCTGCGGCCCCCGTCCTTGCAGCATTGCAATGGGTCGGCAGGGGGCCGGCAAGTCTGTTTTGAAAATACCAGAAATTAATTTGGATCAATCATTGTGGTTGGACACGGCCGGCTGCCAAAAGTCCTGCAGCCTTGACAGGCTGCCTAGGCGTACTTAACTTTTAACCAGGTTGAACGAAACTCTCGAAAGGAGGATCAGTTTATGGAATTGGTACGATGGGAACCGTTTGACGGCCTGAACAGGGTTCAGTCACGGATCAACGAATTATTTAACGAGACCTTCGGACAGCCTCGGGCCTATTCGAATGCGACTGCGGGAGTGTGGTATCCCCCAGTAGACATACTGATAAGCCGCGACGCCTACCTGATCCGTGCCGAGCTTCCCGGCATGAAAAAAGAGGATTTCAACTTGGAGGTCAATGACGGGACATTGACACTGAGCGGCGAAAGGAAATTTGACGAGCCGGCGACGGGTGTCGAGTATCAGCGCAGAGAACGACTCGCGGGCAAGTTCTCGCGTTCATTTTACCTGCCGCAAACGGTCAAGAGTGACGGCATCAAAGCCACCTATCGCGACGGCATTCTCGAAATCCATTTGCCCAAGGCCGACGAGGCCAAACCGAAACAAATC
>JBFJTQ010000632.1:0-2793 GCA_041625275.1 Binatia bacterium
GCATGATTCCTAGGGAGATTATTCACCCTCAAATTCAAAGCTTTTGCGGTCGGTTCAGCGGTTTGTGCGGCGAGTTTTCGGCCGATTGCATAAATGACATCGATGTCGGCGTCCATGAGTATGCGAGCAAGCGCCTCCGCCTTTCGCTTTTCCGCACCCTTGATATCGATTCGATCAGATTTTCTTTGGCCAGACGCAACGAAAACCGCTTCCTGTGCGTTGACCGATGCGCCAATCAGACTCAGAGTCGCTGATAGTGTAAGCGCAATGAGGATCGGCGAGCACGACAACAATTTCAAGCTGGTTTTCATCCTGATTTACTCCTTTCACAAGTCGATCTCAGGAAATAAAGAAGTTTAGACGCCGATTTATCCTCCTGACCTAGAAAGTGTCATAAGGAATTTCTTGCCACTCTCACATTCGCCCATATGGCTCTACATCGCGCCTATTTTGCGATTTTGGGCGGCCGCGATATACGCGTCGTAGTCCTCCTTGAGGATGAACCGCTCGGCGAGCAGAGCCGCCGCGGCGTTGCGGACCAACTGCACGTAGCCATCATGATTAGGATAACGCGCCGCGAGCTTCTCGGCCGAGAAAGGCTTGAAGGTCCCCCCGTTCAACGCGAAACGGTTGAGGGGTTTCAAATGGGCTCGATTGATGCCCCCATAGACTCCCAGCGGAGCGCCTGCACGCTCGCCGCTTGGAAGCACCGTGGCCATGTGGGGAAGCCTCACGCCTCCTTTGACGTTGCCATCGGCATCGGTTGCGGGGCGGAACCGGCCCTCGCGATCCGCTTCACCCGCGATATACCGCGAGTCTGGCGGCGTCTTCCCCGATGCAATCCAATCGACGAGGTTGCGCAGCATGGCTTTGAAGACCGGTCGAAAACTCGCTGGGTTCTGCTCTGGCGCGCCGACCTGTCTTAGGTCAACCGTGTCCGCTGGAATGTGGGCGACACCCGGCAACTCGTACTGCCGGTAAGTCGCCGTCTGGTGACGCGCCAAGTGCCCCTTGTATCGATTAGAGCCGACTTCCGTTTGTGTCAGTATGGATATGAACTTGCCGTCTGCCGGCAAGGGATCGGCACAAATCGCACCCCTGAAAAACGTCGGGTTCGTGGGTCCAGGCGCCGGCCGCGGAGTCTCGTTGTTGTTAAGAGTCAAGCATCTGCTTCCCCCAACGCCGACGAGGATCCCATCGAAGATCAGCGATCCGCCCACATCACGGTTTTTACCGGAGCGGACAATTTCCCGCAGGAGCATGGCCGTCTGCGATTGCCCAAACCCGATCATGCGACCGACGGGTGCGGGCCGGTAGGGTACGTTACCTTCCAGCGTTCCGGGCCCACGCAGAAAGCGCGCCGCGTCTTTTATGATCTGAAATCCGTCCCGACCGTCTTCGATGACTCCGTAGTCAGGACCGAGATCGTAGGTCACCATCCGGGCCCACTGGACGGCTATGTAGCTGAAGCCTTCACCTCTCAAATAATCGCTCAATATCAAATCGCCAAGGTAAAGCAGGCTTCGCTTGCCCCCTGGCGCCTCGCCGTCTTTGTAACCGGCGAAAGCTGCCGAATTGATGACATCCACAAAGCCAAAGCCATTGGGATTGCTGTCTGGGTAGATTAAGTCGACCGGCACCCGATACTTTCCCGTCTCGCCGCTTCCCCGATCGACCGTGCCCTCCATCGTGGCAGTAACTTTTAAGTACTGGCGCCCTGCGAAGACCCCCATGCCGTCCGATGATTTAACGACGACGCGGGTGACATCCGCGCTGCTGTAACCAGATATGAATAAGATTGCCGCAACGATTACTAACCCCATCAAATGCCTTTTGATCGGATACATTTTTGCCTCCTTTGATCGGGTTGTTTACGAACCTTTGACTAGCCGGTAAATACGCTGCCTCCGGTGACACTCTCATTGGAGCGAGGGTAACCTGGAGTGAGAGCGCTTGCTTCTACGATCTCCGTGAGCGAGGATAGCCGTACTCCCAGGGCAAATCCTAAGAAACCGCTCAGATTTCTCTCAGATTTTCCTCAGAGGGGAAAATGATGGAGAAAAAACAGATCGTTTTTGAGCCGTTTTGCTTAGATCTCTTTGACGAGCGTCTATTCCGAGGCGACGAGGAAATTCGTTTACATCCCAAGGCCTTCGCTGTGCTGCATTGCCTGACGGAGAACTCGGGGGGCCTCGTCACCAAGCAGAATCTACTTGAGACGGTCTGGCCGGGCCTGCATGTGACCGACGCGGTCTTGACGGAATCGATCCGCGAGCTGCGCAAGGCGTTGGGCGACGACGCCAAAAACCCAAAATTTATCGAGACTGTACATGGGCGCGGCTATCGTTTTTTCCCGACCGTCGTCGATGATGGTCCCCGGACCAACTTCGCGAACAGGCAACAAGAGATCCGCTTTTGCAGCGCGTTGGATGGCGTGCGCATCGCTTATTCGACGATGGGGCATGGGCCGCCCATCGTAATGCCCCCGCCGATCGTCACCCATCTCGAAGCCGATCTGGTCGAGGGGCCGATGGCGGATGTCTACGAAGCACTGGCGCGGCACCATACTCTCGTGCGCTTCGATCTGCGCGGGACGGGTCTCTCCGACCGCAATGTGTCATCATTCTCCGAGGAAATCTTTCTCCAAGACCTCGAGACCGTTGTCGATGCGTTGAAGCTGCAGCGTTTCGCTTTGTATGGGTTGTCCGCCGCAAGCCGTCGCATTCTGCGATATTACGCCAAACACCCCGATCAAGTGAGCCACTTGATTTTCTACGGAGCAAATATCCTGGC
>JBFJTQ010000633.1:0-2785 GCA_041625275.1 Binatia bacterium
GCTTTCAGTCCGCCCTTCCCAAGGGTTGGTTCCCCGTGTTCTACATCAAGCCGGAGACGATTATCCTGGGGTCCCTTGCCGGGGTGCTGGTCGGTTTGATCGCCGCTTTGATTCCCATCCGCCGCGTGCTGACGACGCGGATCGTCGAGGGCCTCAGGCACGTCGGATGAGGGTGTATGCGAATCCCGATCAAATACATTTTGCGGAGCTCCTCGTCGCGGCGGCTCACGACCGTGATTACGATGCTTGGCATCGCCCTCGTCGTTTTTGTTTTTACCGCCGTTCTCATGATGGCCAATGGAATTCAAGAGACGCTGCGTTCCACGGGATCGGACGAGAATGTGGTGGTTGCTCGGAAAGCGGCCATGAGCGAGATCATGAGCATTATCGATCGAGAGGCCGCGGGCATCGTCACCAATCTGCCCCAGATCGCGCGCATCGCCGACGGGCGCCCGATGAGTTCCAAAGAAGTCGTCGTGATCATCAACCTCAATAAGATCGGCGCCGACGGAATCAGCAATGTGACCGTGCGCGGCGTGGAGGGGGCGGCGTTTCGGCTAAGGCCTCAGGTGCGACTCGTGGAAGGGCGGATGTTCCAATGGGGTGCGCGCGAGATCATCGTCGGCCGGGGCATCACAAGACGTTTTGTCGGCGCGCAAATCGGCCGACAGATCAAGTTTGGCGGCGACCTGTGGTCTGTTGTGGGGATTTTTGAAGCCGAGGGCAGCGGCTTTGAATCGGAGCTTTGGGGGGACATCCATCAGGTGACGGATGCGTTTAAGAGACAGTCCTTTTCGACGGTTACCTTCCGGCTAAAAAGCGTCGGCGACTTTTCCGCCGTAGTGGCGGCTTTCGAGTCCGACAACCGCCTGCAATACTTTACCGCCAAGCGGGAAAAGAAGTTTTTCGAGGAGCAGTCCGAGATGATGGCGAAATTCATACGCATCCTTGGACTATTTATTACCGTCATCTTCAGCGCCGGCGCGACGATCGGCGCCATGATCACCATGTATGGATCGGTGGCGAACCGGACCACGGAAATCGGTACGATGCGCGCCTTGGGCTTCCAGCGGCGCAGCATCCTGGTAGCCTTCCTGGGAGAGTCTTTTGTGCTCTCGTTATCAGGCGGCGTCGTGGGGTTGGGTCTTGCCTCGCTGCTTCAGTTTTTCACCATTTCGACCCTTAATTTCGGCTCCTTCTCGGAACTCGCTTTCTCTTTTGCCCTCTCGCCGTCGATCATCGCGAACGCGCTTGGATTTGCTCTGCTCATGGGGCTGCTCGGTGGTTTTTTGCCGGCGGTCCGAGCCGCAAGATTGGACATCATTCAGGCGTTGCGGGCGGTGTAGGGCTCCGTGAGGATGCTGAACCGGAGTCTGGACAAAGGCTAAGGTTTGACGTCGGGCTAGGCCGTTTAGCGTGTTAAAGCGGCGTGGGCCGATCAATAACGCAACAGATAAGTCTGGTTGGCGGCGATAGTGATGGATCGTTCTGCGAGCTGTTCATTCAGCATCCGTAGGGCCAATTCCTAGCCGTTGACATGCAGCACCTCAACGACGTGTGTGTTCCATTTTTCCCAACCGAAAAGCTTGACGGTCGTGCCGATCTCAGGAAGTTTGTTCGTGGTCGGCGTTCTAAAGCGGCACCACTGTTCCCGTTTATTGTTCGTCACACAAAAAAGACCGCTGGTTGTGTCGATTTCGGTAACAGAGCCAGAAATGAAGACCGCAATCCCGAATTTGTGCCACACGAGGCTAAGGTAAAGATCCTCCGGATTTTTGAGTTTTCGAACACGCCACTTGCTATCGCCCCGACTTTCTTCGAGAACGAACCCTCGCTTGCTGTCCAAAAGAATAATCGTAACAGGCGGCAGGCTGACTCCGTAGAAAATGGAAAACCCAGCCGAATGCAATCGGTATAGATAGTCAACATCGTTCAGGCCTTCTACAACGGCCTCAATGACCGGACTGGGGGAATCCTCAGCGAGTTCCTTCAATGCATCGAAAAGCTCAGGAGGAAGGGGTTCTTTGAGGTAAAAGGTGACTTGCGTGGAAATTCGAAATTCGTCAAGTAGATCTTGCATCGTGGTTGACTTTGCCGGCAGTCGGGTTATTAAAGTAGATTCCGCAGGGACAGACCCTTTACGCGTTGGTCGCAAGATGTCCTGGTGCATTTCGTTGCCAAATACCCCTGGCGCCCCGGTTAAGGTCTCCAACGCTTTTTTCCAGCATCTTGCTTCCTCTAAAGTGATCTGATCGCGTAACCGGAAGTCTTGCTTGCGGATAAACTCTTCGACGGCATTTCTCAAGGCCTCTACTTTGGCCATCTGCACCTGAAAGACAAGCCGAAAATTGGCATGAGAAGAGTGCATCGCCTCCAATGTAAAGAAGTGCGGCAGACAAAGCCCCGGCGAAGCCTTGTAAGCGTGGAGAAAGTCGCCTGTGAATGAATCCATCAGCTCATCTAAATGATAGGATTCGGACTGTTTCACGTGAACACATACCGGGCACGCGCTTCGCTTGATGAGGGAGAGAAGCTTCCTCGGGTTCTTTCTGAGCCACGTTTTCCACTTTTTCTCAGCGCCATATTTCTTGATCAGGGCACGGCTCACGTATTCCATTTTTCGCAGCAAGTCCGAGGCAAAAATAGAAAATCCCACGGCAGGGGCGCAGATAGCGGGCAGCGCAGGAATTTGTCGGGCGTGCCAGCCGCAGAAGCCGAAAGATTCCATCAGGATCAATCTCGTCGGCACATCCAGCACCGATTCATACATCAGGTGCTCCAGATA
>JBFJTQ010000634.1:0-2782 GCA_041625275.1 Binatia bacterium
CGGCTCTCGGCGATCCGCCGCAAGGTCTTCGGGTGACGTTGCGGTACACTGCCGCGCCGGATGACCGACGAACGACTACGTGAATTGTCCCCTAAATTTATGGCGCGGGTGGACAGGGACAGAAAAAAGGTTTCTTAAGGGCGCCTAACTTCAGCACGGGCAAAATAGAAGCTGGCTTAAGAAAGAGGAGAAAGCTGGACGGCGCTCAAACTTTGTAAGACGCCTTGCCCGCGGTTCGCGGCTATCGCAGAAGCTGTTTTCTCAGATTTGATCGTTAATATTGCCTGTAAACTTAGAACTAGTTGTGAAGCCTGCAGACGCTCCACAAAAGGCCAAGGGTCATGATTGCACGGCTTTTGCGGCATGGGCGCCATTAGGGAGCCGATCCGCGGCGCAACAGGAATTCGACGCAGGCGAAAATATACTGTGTGCCCATGTTGACGATCACGACCCTGAACATGTGGAAGGCGACCACCAGCGGCACATTGATTTGCAGGGCCTGGGCGGTGATCGTCATCTCCGCCAGACCGCCAGGAGCGGTGGCGATGATCATGGTGGCGATGGGCAAACTGAAAGCCCAGGCGAGGGCCGCAGCCATCGCCACCGAGGCGAGCAGGATAAAAAAGGAGTTCAGCAGGGCGAAGGGGATAAACAGCTTGTAGCGGACAAAGAAGGCGCGCTCGTAGCGGGCACCGAGCACGAGGCCGAACATGAGTTGGGCAAAGTCCGTCATCCAGCGCGGCACGGCGGAAAGCTGGACACCGCCGATTGTCAGGGCGGCGCCAAGAAAAATCGGCACCAACAGGCAGCCATTGTGGAAACGGAGCCTCTCCGAAACCATGCCCAATATAAAGCCGACAGGCAACCACGCCGCCAACACAACCGGGTCGAGCGGCACATTCGGCCTGTAAGCTGCCGCGACGAGCGGAATGCCGCCATATGTAATCGCGAAAGGGATAATAAGGACGATGATGGAGACGCGCAGGCTATGAGCGACCGCTACAGGCGCGATCTGAGCACCGTAGCGCTCAGCCAGCACAGCCATGGCCATAGCGCCGCCAGGGATCGAAGCGAAAAAGGTTGATTTCCCTTCCACGCCCGATGCCCGGCTCAGAGTCAGCGCGCCAAGACCGCCGACCAAGAAGGTCGCAAACGTGGCCGCGATGATAGGGGGCAGGTTGGCGGCCAATGCGGCGACTACCGGCGGTGTGAAATAAAGCGATACCGCCGAACCAAGAACAACCTGTCCCATGTGCCGCGCGTAAGGAGGAGAGTACATGCGCACACCTGCCAGGTTAAGCGCAGCGACGGCGATCATCGGCCCGATCATCCAAGGAATCGGCGTGTGCAGACGGTGGAATAGATAGCCCGCCGGGATACCGACAGCGAGTGCCCTGAGAATGGCGGGAAAGCGCTCCCGGATGTTTGTAAACTCGCTCATTATGGCTCTCAATCTGCCATTGTCCCCGATTCGCCACCAATGGATTGGAATTTATTGAGGTGTCGGGAGTTAAAGGCCAACCATCCACGAGAACATTACTGGCTGCCCCGGCTGGAAGAGCCTCAAGGAGCAAGCGAAGATGGAAACCCGCTGACCGTTCGTGTCTTACTTAACGTCGGACATTATCCGGTTACGGCCAATGATGTCAAATTTAGGCGGCCTTAGAGTGATGCTGCGGCATGTGCTACAGTGAACAAAAACAGTAATGCGGTTCCTCCGCCTTTTCCGATCTAGCGTTGCTTGCAATCCCTTGATCAGGGCAGAAGGAATTGAGTCTTAATGGGATGCGGATTTGAATCGGATCTCGCGGATCGCGACGTGCTCTGTTAGATGAAGGAGGTTCCTATGGCTCACATGCTTATTCGTCACAGGGTTCAAGACTTCGGCAAATGGAAACCGCTATATGACGCGCACCAGCAGGCCCGCGCAGCGGCTGGGTTGAAGGATGTTCGCCTTTGGCACAGCGTCGAAGATGCCAATGACATTTTTCTGTTGTTCGAAGCCGTTGATGTGGAGAAGGCGAAGGCATTTGCCGGCTCGAATGACTTGAAGGAGACGATGAAGGCGGCAGGCGTGATCGGCCGCCCCGATATGTTTTTTCTCTCCGAAGATTAAGCTCAAGAGCGCCTGCGGCGGCGTTGCTTAACTCTATTTCTCGGACGAGTAAAATGTGGTGTCTAAGGGCTACGCCGCGACCGTATGGCGGGTTTTTATTTCTGCGGCGGCCGTAAAGGTGCCGATGTCTGGCTATCCTGGCCTGAAATGGCTGCTGGCATGTTGAAGATCAACGGATTCCTCTCAAAGATTACGCGGGCGTATCCAGGCATTCGCGAAATCTGGCTTCTTGCATCACCTGAAAAAGGCAGGAGGCGTCACGGTTCGGTGTGGAAGCTCCTTGCTTTTGCCGACGAAGAAACGTTTCAGCAGCTTCGCGGCGATCTTCGATTCAAACGCGCCGACGTCGAGCTACTCGTTGTGCGAAACGGGGATGAATTCCGCCAGCCATGGGACAATAACGCTGAGTTCGGTTATCTGAGCGAATGGGAATGGGTCAAGACTTCCGCGCGGGAAGCCCAGTACTACGGAACAAAATGGGTCCAGGACGAAAAACTCGGCCGGGCCATCATCGAGCTGTGCAAAGCCAGCCTTCTTTGGCCGGAGGGCGAAAAATAAGCGGCCAATTTTACCTCACCTTGGAGGTTGAGAGACGTTAGCGATATCTTTGGCGACTTTTGCCGGGCGCGAACCACGTGCGTCACAACCACAAGATTTTGACTTCCC
>JBFJTQ010000635.1:0-2772 GCA_041625275.1 Binatia bacterium
GCATCGCCGTGAATGATCAACACGGGACAAGCGATTTTCTTTGCCGCAGCCGGGACGTTAATCCGTTCCAAATCGTTCAGCAGCGAAACGTTGAGGCGCTGGCCGTTGTGTATAGCGAACCCTTGATTGCGCCACTGCTGCACCTGTTCCGGCGTCAGGATCCTTGTGGGAAAATTCTCAGGATGCAGGGGCGCGGCCACAGTGACGAGTGCGACAACACCCGGCTGCCGGGCCGCAAAAAGAAGCGCGACGGTGCCCCCCATGCTGGAGCCGAGGATTGCGGTTTTGCCGGGATAGCGGTTTTGAACCAGCGAGTAGGCCGCCGTCAGATCTTCGACTTCGCCGCTGTAGGTGATGTCTTCAAACTTGCCGCTCGATTCGCCCACGTAGGAAAAATCAAAGCGCAAGGCGGGAATGCCGTTTTTCGCAAGTGTCCGGGCAAGAAAAACGAGCTTGTCGCTTTCTTTGCTGGACTCCATGCCGTGACAGAGAATGACGCTGCCGGCAGCCGATCTCTGCGCCGGATGGTGAAGTATCCCGCTAAGCGTGTCGTTGCGGGCATTAGTAAAAGAAAGCCGTTCTTCGTTCATTGCCCTATGAGCGGTAATCGATTTACAAACGAATAACACAATTGACCAGGGGCTAAAAGCCCGGACGTCCGAAACGTGGACGAGTTTCCGGGGCGCACAAGATCTCGAACGGCTGAGAGCCAATATGCAGTTGTCAGGTCGTGGCGAAAATTGTTTCGTTAGCCTAAACTGGCATCACTGTCGAAAGCCGTTAAAGGACATGACCCGTGACTTGACGGCTTGATTTGCAATTTACAGGGTAATCCGAGAAGCTTCGAACAGGGGCGTGACTCATGGCACCTATCGGTTTATGCGGCTCCAGCCTCAAGACTCGGCGCGCAAAGCACCCTTGTAGTAGGCGCGCCGGCGCTCAGGAGAGTAGAGTGACTTCACTTGCGTTATACGCGCTGACGATCGCGGCATCGGCCGTTCTCGTCGGTTTCATGGCCGCCTGTTCGGTTGCCGCCACTGGGGGTATGGAACTTATGTCTCTCACAACCGTGGACCAGGGATTTCAAAGCGGACTTCGAGAGCGTAAATCTGTTGTGATCAAGAATGAAAAGGAATGGCGCGAGCTTTGGCAAGTGCATTCGTCGTCTTTCGCGCCAGCCAAGCCGGTTCCTTCGGTCGATTTCAACGAAGAGATGATCGTCGCGGTGTTCGCAGGCGAAAAGCGGACCGGCGGTTACGAGGTCGAAATCGCGGAGATCGAGGCGGACCGAACAAAGCGGCAACTCAGAGTCAGTTACCGCGAGAGCAAGCCGCCCCCGGACGCGATAGTGACTCAGGTCCTGACGCAGCCGTACCATATCGTCAAACTCAAGAAGATCGATCTGCCCGCCGTTTTCGCCTCGAGATGATCCAAGTCCGCACGTTCGGAGCCAGCGAGTACGGCGGACACATTGAATCCGAAGGCTCCCGTTTGACATGATGCGGGAGCGGAGATGCCGACCTCCGGTTGCAAAGGCTATGGAGTATCGTCCTCTGAGCAGGGGTTGAGACATCGCTGGTTGGCGGGCAGTCTTGGGACTCACGCTAAAAAGCGCCCGGTGGCTGACAACGACCGTGAAACTTCGCTGCTAAGTGCCTTTGCTACTCAAGGTTCACGTCTCGCTCGGCACCTCGCTTAGCTCAAACTGGGGAACCCGTGTTGAAAGCCACCGGCCCGCGCGCCTCTGTTATTTTAACGCTGGACCGGGTGTGCTAAACTTAATTCACAGCCGCGAGCGGGGAGACGTGGAAGAGCTCATCCAACAGTACGCTGATTATCTTCGCAACGAACGCAACGTGTCGCCGCACACGCTGCGCAACTATCTGAGCGACCTCGCCCAGTTCCACCAGTTTTTGCGCGCCAAGGAGTTGTGTCTCGGGGCGGACAAGAGGGTGGATGCTCACACGATAGATCTTTACGCGGCCCGGGCGTTTCTGGCGTCGTTGGCCCATCACAGAAAGAAGACCTCCATTGGCCGGAAGTTGGCGGCGCTGAAGGGTTTTTTCAAATACCTGGTGTCGTCCGGAAAGTTGGAGAAGGATCCTCTGGCGCTGATTCAAACGCCCAAACAAGAGAAGCCGCTGCCGAGTTTTCTTTCCGTGGATGACGTATTTCTACTGCTGGGCGGTATTGAGATCAAAGGAGCGCTTGATGTGCGCGACCGGGCGATACTGGAAGTTTTTTATTCCACGGGCATTCGTGTCAGTGAATTGGTAGGCCTTAATTGGTGTGATATCGACTTTGAGCTGGGAATCGTGCGAGTGGTTGGCAAGGGCTCAAAGGAGCGCATCGTGCCGATCGGGGATGTGGCCATGGCGAGCCTGAGGGATTATGGTCTGGAGCAGAGAAAGAAATGGAATGTTCCCAGCAAAGGGGAGAATCCGGTGTTTCTGAACAACGGGGGGAAGCGGATCACGACGAGGAGCGTCGGGCGCATCGTCGCAAAGCATTTGCAGAGGTCGGGGATCGCCGTACGAGTTGGCCCCCATGGACTCAGGCACACGTTTGCGACGCATCTACTCAATAGCGGCGCCGATTTACGGGTAATCCAGGAACTCCTGGGTCACGCCAACCTTTCGACGACGCAGCGTTACACGCATTTGAACTTGGACGAGCTCACAGCGGTGTATGATAAAGCGCATCCGAGAGCATGACGGGAGAAGCTCGAGGATGGAGGATAGAGGATGGAAGATCACAATCCTCGATTCTCGA
>JBFJTQ010000636.1:0-2758 GCA_041625275.1 Binatia bacterium
CGACTATCGGTAAGAGCGACAAAAAGATCAAAGAAAAGGTCAAGGGCGACCAAGAGGCCGGAAAGCGAGCGGTGAAGGATGGAGCGCCGGCTTTTGTCGTTTCCCTGGTCGATATCTCCAACGGTCAGCTTCGTTACCGCGACCTCCAGGACGGCGGCGAGCTGGAACTCAAGCAGATTGATCTTAAAGTCGAGGATTTCGATCCCGGCCAATCTTTCACCGTGGAGCTGGCCGTCGCCATCCTCGCGACGAAGCAAAATCTCAAGATTAGGTCTCGGGTTGGCCCGCTTCCCGCCGATGCCGACTTTCGCCGCGCCCCCTTGGCCGGCGAAATCCAGGTCGACGCATTGGACATGCGTAAAGTGAAAACGGCTCTGCCGAGGCTGGGCAAAGCATTGCCCAAAGCACTGGATTTCGACGGCGTCTATACCATCAAGGACCTCAAGTTCACCGGAACGCTCAACAACCTCTCGCTCAAGGGTGCGATTGAAGGCACCGATGGCTCCCTGCGCTTTGGCGAGACATTCCAGAAAGCTCCGGGTATCCCCTTGCGGGCGACCATCGATGCATCGTACGCGTCGGACAGGGTCGAGATTCGCCAAGCCGACATTGCAATCCACACCCTTGCAGTCACCGGCAAGGGGGACATCAAGATTGGTGATGCCCCTGTGATCAATCTATCTGTTCATTCTAAGCCCTTCGCTCTAGAAGGCTGGGAAAAGCTGGTTCCCACCATGGCGCCCTACCACCTGGCTGGAAAGATGGCGTTGCAAACGACGCTCCGCGGCAAGGTCGGTGCAGGAGGCCCTCCGCAAATTCAAGGAAGCGTGAGCTGGACCGACGGCAGCGCACGGCCACCGAACTTTCCCACACCCCTTAAGAATATCAACGCCAAGATCAATTTCACGGGCCAGCGTGCCGATATTACCGAGACCGCATTGAGCCTGGGCGAGTCGAAAATTCGCCTCGCAGCAAGTATCGAGCGGTTCTCCCCGCTCACGTTATCTTACAAGCTTTCCACTCCCCAAATCTGGCCGGCCGACTACCGCGCCTCGCTGCCCGAGGAGCGCAAGGCAGATGTTGTCAAGGCCTTGAGCAGCGAAGGAAGCGTCATCGTCAAGGATGGCAATATCACTTACCAGGGCAAGCTATCCTCCGGCGAGGGCACTCTTTTCAGGATCGGGTACAAAAATCTTGAAACCAGGTTGTCCCTGGCAAACAAGATTGCCAATGTCCGCGAATTGCGTGTCAACGCGCTTCAGGGCGCAGTCCAGGCGGAAGCAGAGTACGCCTTCAATGACAAAGTGCCGCGATTTTCTTTGAACTCGAGAGTGCAGGGCATTGACATCAAAGAGTTGTACGAGGCTTTAAGTCCCAAAGCCGAACGTGACCTTCGCGGCCGGTTGAACGCGGGCATGAAGTTTGCGGGAAGCGGCGAGAAATGGGAAGAGATGGCACCAACGTTGCGCGGCGACGGACAGGCGGAGGTCGTTAACGGTGCCGTGCTCAATTTTAACGTTGCCGAGGGCGCTCTGTCAGGCATTACCGGAATCCCGGGCCTGACCAATATCATCAACCCGCGCCTGCGGAAAAAGTACCCCGAGACCTTTGAGGCCAAAGATACAGAGTTCAAGGAGATGAAGGCTCGCTTTGATGTGGCTGACAATCGCATAAACGTCACGGACTTGCGCATCACGGCTGCGGATTACGGGGTGCAGGGAAAAGGTTGGGCCGATTTCAACCGCAAGGTCGATTTCCGCTCCACGCTGGTTTTTTCCCAAAGGCTCTCCGCGGATCTCGGAGATTCGGCACGTGAAATTAGATTCTTGTTCGACAACCAAAATCAGTTGGAAATTCCATTTGCTGTGACGGGTAGGCTTCCCAACGTCAGGGCTAAACCCGACAGCAACTATCTGGGGAGGATGGTCCAGCGCGGGATGGCGCGCCGCGGCGTGGAAGAACTACAACGCCAGTTCTTCGGCGCCAGGGAGCCTGCCGCGCCTGACGAGTCCGCCCAGGCAGAGCCAAAACAGAGAAGGAAGCGGAGCACTGAGGACCTCATTCGTAAAGGCCTGGAAGGTTTATTTCGGCGCTAGATTTGTGCTTCCGTTCACTCCGGATCACTGAGGGGCCTTCGACCTTGCGAAGACTGGCGTGCTTGCTCAACTTTGAGCAAGACATGCCGAATGACCAAAACCAACATGGGAACGGGGCCGCTCGCAGCTATCGCGACTCCGGGTTCAATTTTCCTTCGCCAATGGTCTTGGGTTCATCCGCAGGGTCCGGGTTCGATGCCGCCTCGCCTGCCGAGAAAGTGAAACATACCCTGCATCATCGCTCGTGGGGCCTCCCCATATCCTTGCGGATGTTTCTTCTCCGTAACCCTACCGTCCCTGAGATTGCTCCGTGCTCCGACTTACTTATCGAAGGTCTCTTTGCCTACGACGGCTAGAAGGCTTGCCGCCACGAGTAACAGCGGAGCATAGACGAGAAAGGATACGCCGGGGTTGAAGGCATTGGCCAGGTAACCGCCGAGAAGCGGCGCAGCCACACCGCCCACCACGGCCACCGTTCGACGTAACGCCTGAAGGCGTGCGCGCGCGTGAGGGGGCGCTACGTCGTAGGTCGAGGTCGCAAGAGAGCCCAGGGAGAGGCCGTTTGACACACCCGCGAGGGAGACGAGAATAGCGAGCTGCGGGAAGCTACGGGTAAACGGAATGGCCAGAAAGACCAGGGCCGGGATGGCGGTACTCGGCAC
>JBFJTQ010000637.1:0-2758 GCA_041625275.1 Binatia bacterium
CACTAAAGCACACTTTTATCTGATTTTTACAATATCGGCTACCAAAGCCAATTTGCATCTTCTATGAAAACCATGGCTGATTTCGTGATTGTCGGTGCTGGTCTTGCGGGACTTTCTTGTGCTCGTCGTCTGCAAGCCGCCCAGGTCGAGTTTCAGTTGTTCGAAGCTTCTGACGGCGTCGGCGGACGAGTACGTACCGACATCGTAGATGGCTTTCGCCTAGACCGCGGCTTTCAGATCCTGCTAACAGCTTACCCGGAGGCGCGGGAATTGCTGGATTATGAGGGCCTCGACCTACATCCATTCTATCCTGGCGCTTTAGTACGTTTTGACGGGCGCTTCCATCGAGTTGCCGACCCGACGCGCCATCCTATCGATGCACTTGCTGGCGCGCTGGCGCCTGTGGGCTCGATGATCGATAAGGTTCGCGTGTTGAAAGTGCGGAGGCGAGCACGTGCAGGTGAGATGAGCGACCTGTTTACCCGTCCGGAAATCACCACGATGGAGGCTTTACGGAGAGACGGCTTCTCTTCCATCATGATCGAGCGCTTTTTTCGGCCATTCTTAGGTGGCATCTTCTTGGACAAGGACCTGGTCACATCGAGTCGGATGTACGAATTCGTGTTGCGCATGTTTTCTCTGGGCGACAACGCGCTGCCAGGGCTCGGCATGGGATCCATTGCGGAGCAACTTGCTGAGCCGCTGGCCCCCGGTTCCGTCGCATTACGGGCTCGAGTGCAGGGCATCGAGCCTGGATCAGTCATCCTCAGCGACGATACCCGGGTGAAAGCCAAAGCGGTCATCATCGCGACCGAAGGCCCTGAAGCTGCCCGACTTCTCAATCGCCGGTTCGCGGAGCGCGCCTATTGCGCACAAACCTGCTTGTACTATGCCACGGAAAATCCCCCCGTCGATGAACCAATACTGGTTCTGGACGGTGAGAACAGAGGGCCCTTAAGTAACCTTGCCGTTCCCAGCCTGGTTGCACCCAGCTACGCCCCAGAAGGGTGTCATTTGGTTGCTGCTGTAATCATCGGTAATCCAGCTGACAACGACACGACAATTGATCTCAAGGTCCGCGCCCAAATGACCGAATGGTTTGGCAATGTCGTCGCCTCATGGCGTCATCTAAAAACCTATCGGATTCCACACGCTCTTCCAAGCCAACGCCCCGTAAGTCTGGAGCCACCGCGGATGCCCATAAAGATTGACTCGGGTTTGTACATCTGCGGCGACCATACGGAGCATGGGTCCATTCAGGGGGCGATGGTATCGGGACGATGTGCCGCCGAGGCCGCGCTTTTGGATCATGTATCGTAGATCCAATGAGAACGTCTCAATCGCACCGAAAAAATGTTCCCATGGCTGTTGAGGTTCGGAAAACAAACGCTGGCACCGCATGTTATCTGGGCCTGCTAGAGTTAACGAAATAGTAATGCAAGTATCATGGGGCCTGTAACCAGGGATGGCAGGGCGGACGTCTTGGCAATCGATTGCCGCTATCGGCGGTGCTGATCATCAAAAATGTGGCATTACCGAGTCATAAAAAGTTGGAAGACAAGCATCGGTAGTCCGATCCTGTCAGGATAATAGTTCCGACTGCTCTGACGATTCGGCTCATGGAGAGCATTTCAAATTCAGGCATAGAGACATTGATAAGCGCACAATAACCCGTGAAGGGGGCAAACAAATTGTTTGGCGGAATTTGTTGACCTGGGTCTTTTCGGTATAAACCTCAGGAGAGGAAAAGGCATACCCCGCGCCGTGACCGACTTCCGCCCTTCTCGGGGACGCTTAGTCGTCCGCATGATTGTGTAAGATCAAGCGGCGAAAGTGAACAGTTAAAGGGAGATGATCAAATGATGCGGAAAGTAATCGTCTATGGGGGTCTGGCGGGATCGGATCCGCCACGGCTAAATTCCTTCGTGCGCGTGGCTACGCTCTACATCTGGTGGGGCGAAACGAGGATAAGTTAGCCGACACTGCGGCTGAATTTGAGGCTAGTTTTACGGCTGGGGATGTAACGGATGGATCTCTATTTTCCCGCGTCGCGACGCAGGCGGGTGAACCGCTAGAGGGTCTTGTCTATGCTGTGGGTACGATCAACTTCGCAGCCTTCAAGGCTTAAACGAGAACGACTTCTTGCACGATTTCCGGGTCAATGCCATGGGGGCTGCGCTTGCAGTGCAGGCGGCTTTGGAGGCGCTCAAGGAGAGCACAGAAGTCGCGTCGGTGGTGCTTTTTTCTAGCATTGCGGCCTCGCAAGGATTTTCATTGCACGCGTCCATGGGCATGGCGAAGGGAGCCGTGGCAGGTTTGACTCTGTCGCTTGCGGGTGAATTCGCTTCAAAGGTGCGTGTCAATGCCATCGCCCCTTCCCTTACTCATACGCCGCTCGCGGCCGGTATTCTGGCAAACGAAAAGTTCGCATTCTCGATAGCCGGATTTCATGCCCTACAGCGTTTTGGGGATCGCTGATGACCTTGCGCCGCTCACAGCGTTTCTCCTTTCTCCAGATGCGAACTGGATCGCCGGGCAGGTCATAAGCGTTGACGGTGGCCGCTTGACGCTTCTTACCAACGGTTGAGGAATAGCGTGCACGCCCGCCCCGGTGCGCAAAACGGAGGGGTTGCCAGCAAAAAATGGTCTGCCATGCCGGCACCCTTTTGTCTGGGTTAAGACGTGGCACACGTTTTGGGGTGACGTGCGTCATTTCAAGGACAAGTCATGCAAATCGAGACTTGAAACAATCGAATCG
>JBFJTQ010000638.1:0-2750 GCA_041625275.1 Binatia bacterium
GCGGATCGAGGCCCATGGCCCGTAGCTTTCTCTTGCTCGCCCGCGGCTCAACGACGATCGCCATGTTACCCAGCCGATCGCGGAACTCCCGAGGGAGCTCGTCGAGCACCCGCGCCGCTTCTTCTCTTATTTCTTTATGGTTCAATGGTAGAATGGTTGCACGAAGTCGAGGCCAGCTTCAAGGAGTGTCGGTGCAAATCCGCGTACTGGCGATCTGTTTAGTGCTGTTGGGTCCGGTTGTTCCCACCTTAAAGGCGCAGCCGGCGCCGTCTCTCGCCTGGGCGGTTAGGGATGATTCGGACCGTGAATCGCTGCGACTCGCCATTAACCGCAGCCGTATATACTTGGAAAAGCTGCCGCGAGACGCCATCGTAGGAGAGCGGCCGCGGCGGTTCACGGCGGGCGAGGTCCTGGAGACCCTCTTGGCTTTTGAGCCCTTGCTGGAAAAGTGGGACTGCAAGGAATGTTTGGCACGGGAGCTGGAGTCCGGTTTCGAGCTCTTGCCATCTAGCAGCGATCCCCAGGGATCGGACGTCTTGTTCACGGGCTATTACCAGCCTGTCATCGAAGGTAGCCTGCTTCCCGAAGGAGAATACCGCCATCCGATCTACGGCAGGCCCACTGACCTGATGATGGCCGAGCGGGTGAGGCTCCTGCCCGTCAAGAGTATCGAGAAGGTTTTCGGGCGAGTAGAAGGCGAGCGGTTTGTGCCTTATTACTCCCGCCGTGAAATCGATGAGCTCGGGATTCTCAGCGGAAAAGGTTTTGAGATCGCTTGGGTGAAAGATCCCATTGATCTCTTCTTCCTTCATATTCAGGGCTCGGGCATTTTGCGCTTGCCCGACGGAAGGCAACTCCACGTCGGCTATGCGGCCGGCAATGGGAGGCCTTACCGCAGCATCGGGCGCCTGCTTATCGACAACGGAGCGATCGCCCGGGAGGAAATGTCCATGCAACGGCTGCGGCGATATCTCGCGGAAAACCCCGCGCAAAGAAATGACATCATGTCATTCAATGAGAGTTATGTGTTCTTTCGAATTGTCGAAGACGGGCCCCTGGGAAGTCTTGAAGTGCCGCTGACGCCCGGCAGATCCATGGCCACGGACGCGCGTCTGTTTCCCAAGGGATCCCTGGCCTTCATCGCGACTCACAGGCCGGCGCTGGATGACGCCGGCCAGTTGATCGGCTGGGAACGGCTTGCGCGCTTCGTTCTCAACCAAGATACCGGCGGCGCTATTCGCGGTCTGCGGCGCGCCGATTTGTACTTTGGCGCCGGCGATGAGGCCGGAGCCGTGGCAGGATTCATGAATAGCCCGGGCCGGCTTTATTTTCTGACCGCAAAGAAACGACACGGTGCGTCTAAAGTCTCAGAGTAAACGGGGCAACAGTTCACCGTTCACGTTTCCAGCGTGCGCGAAGGAGACCGGATCGAGCGTTGAACCTGGAACCTTGAACGCTCGGTTAGTAGCGCACCCCTTGAGCCTTGATATTGAGAAGGGTAACCTAGGAATTAATCGTCCAGCATGAATCGACACAACGAGATCCGACGACTCAAGTTGGCCTTGGGCCTGAGCTTTACCTATTTTTTTGCCGAGCTCATCGCCGGTTTCCTTACCAATAGCCTGGCCCTGCTCTCAGATGCGGGGCACATGCTGTCTGACGTGGGGGCGCTGGCTCTGAGCCTGTTTGCTTTTCGCATTGCCCAGCGGCCAGCGACGGCACAGAGTACGTATGGATATCATCGGTTCGAGATTCTGGCGGCTCTCTTCAATGGGCTCGGGCTGTGGCTCATTGTCGGGGTTATTTTCACTGCGGCTTACAACCGGCTGTGGGATCCGCCCGAAGTGCAGAGCCAGGGAATGGTCATTGTCGCAACGGTGGGCCTTCTGGTCAATATTGCGGCTGCGCTGATTTTGTACGATTCCCAGAACAAAAACTTAAACCTGCACGGGGCGTTTCTGCACGTCATCAGCGATGCTGTAGGTTCTGTGGGCGCGCTATTGGCGGGAATTGTCATGCTCATCACAGGGTGGTATGTGGCGGACCCCATCATCAGCGTTTTCATCGGCTGCCTGATCCTTTATTCATCCTGGAGTTTGATTCGCGAATCGCTGAGTATTCTGATGCAAGCCGTGCCGAAGGAAATTCGGCTGGATGAGGTGCAGAGAACCATCGAGGAAGTGCATGGTGTCGTGAACGTTCACGATCTCCACGTCTGGGCGGTATCTTCGGGGATCTTTACCTTGAGCGCTCATGCTGTCGTCGACAATGGAGGAGATTTCCACGAAGTGCTCAATGGCATCGAAGATATCCTCAGGAGCCGTTTCAATATTGAGCATACCACCATCCAGTTGGAAACTCGGAGCCGCGAGGAGACGGAATTTAAGGCGTTCTAGGAGTGAACCGCGCCGCCGCAGTTACAGGTTACGTAAAGAGCCAGGTGCGACTCTAGGGCAACTTCAAAGCCGGTTTAAACTCATTGAATTGAATTCGTTTGTCCACACAATCCCCCCTTCCCCCTTTTCCAAAGGGGAGGAATTTTAAAGTCTCCCTTTGTCAAGGGAGATTTAGAGGGATTTGGGATGCTCCTCATCACCACTTCGACGAGACCCCGGGCGCGGCTCTTGCGTAGCGAAGGCAACGGGCCTCGGCAAGAATTCAAGTCGTTCAAAAAGTTCCAATCGTTCAAAACGTTTTGAACCAGTGCTGCGCCAGCCTCCAAACTCGCACAGCAGAGACTACGAGTCGCA
>JBFJTQ010000639.1:0-2749 GCA_041625275.1 Binatia bacterium
GACCCTTTCGTCGCGAAGACAATAAGCTGCTGCCTCCAAGCTGCCCACGATGGCCAGTGCATATAGTAGCAATCTCAAAGCCTGCGCGACGGTCTGCCAGGTCGCCATAAGGACTGCGAAATTGTGCGGTCGGGTGTCTTCGCGACTCCAGGCCCGCCCCAGGCGCCGCTCATACCGTACCTGCAACCGCGGAATCCAAGCTAAACATACGCAATCCGGGTTAAGTCCGCGAGCCCGGTTCGCTGCGGGGCTTGGCGCGGGTCGATGGCGAGTCCGTCAGCAGCTCCTGGAGCTTCTTGCGCTGATCAACTGTGAGCTCTTGTTTGCCTTTTTCAATTGTGCGAATGCGCGCAAGGCGCATGTCAGCGCGTAGACGTTCCGTCTCTCGGACTTTGGCTTCGACCTTTGCCATGTCAACGTTTGGCGCGTCCAAAAGAGCATCCAGATCCATTTCGGCAATGCGCAGGTCCGCCTCCCGGCGAATCGACTCCTTTTGATAGTCGCGTCTAAGCTGTTCTAGGTTCCTCACTTGTTCGGTGGAGAGCCCTAGTCTTTCCCGGTTGTCGAGCATCATCGAGATCAGCGGCCTCTCTTCCTTGCTGCCCCAGGCACCGAAATAGTATCCCCAGCGGCTCAACCACTCGCGCAATCCCCGCCCAAGATCTTCCCAGCCTCGCCCCATTTCTTCTTGAGCCGTGGGCTGAATAAAGCGACTTGCGGTGGCGACACCTGGAGCATTGATGAACATCAGTGAAGCTAGAAGTCCTACTAGAGCAAATGTTCTCATCACGACCTCCTTTCGCGGTGTATCTTCATGGAGCCTCAACTTAACGGCTTCCTGCCACCGCTATCGGTTGCGATCTTTTCCTTCCTAAACGGTTGGTTAATAATCCCGTAATTCCTCGACTCTAATATTCCCGTAGAATTGGTTTACCCTTGTGCTCCGCTTGGATTAATACCTTCGATAAGAGGACATATTGGGCTGCGATGTGATTGACCACTCCTGCGGCGCAGCACTATTTGCAGCTCTCTGCGTAATAGCTTAAGCTGTTGGATTTTTAGATCAAGATCGGCAAGATGGCGGCGGGCCAATGCCTTGACTTCCGCACAGGGGGGCTGACCCCGGCGCGAAAGCTCCAGCAGTTTCCTGACTTCATTGAGCGTGATCCCCAGAGCCTGAGCCCGACGCACGAAGGTGAGCAAACTAACGGCGTCCTCAGCGTAAATCCTGTAACCGTTGGGTAGGCGCGCAGCCGGCCTCAGTAACCCCCGGGCCTCATAGTAGCGCACCGCCGAATTGCGAACCCCTGCCCGCCTTGCCACAGCGCCGATGGTTAACATGCCCGTAACCCCCTTGACCTTAAACTATAGTTGAAGGTTTAACCTGCTATTAAGTGTGGAGTCAAACTTTGCCGGCGGTCAGAGTTACACCGGAGCTTTGCTGGCGGCTGACCAAACTGGACGGGATCACGAATAAGACCATGGAAAAGGTACAATTCAAGATCGGCGGCATGTTCTGCTCCTTTTGCGTGGGCACGATCCAAAAAGCTCTTGGCCGCATGGACGGAGTCAGTGAGGTACACGTCAGCCTTGCTCACGAGGAAACTCTCGTTGAGTATGATCCGACGAAAGTATCCCCAGAGGACCTGAAAGATACACTCGTCGCCGTCGGCTACACGGTCAGGGACCCCAAGAAAGTACGGACCTTTGAGGAAGAAGAAAGAGAGATGCGCGAGGAAAGGGATCGGCTTATCCTTGCCGGTTCCCTGACGGGGAAAGCTCTCTTGCTAATGCTACTCATGTGGTCAAATCGCATGTTTCCTTACACTTATTGGATTGCTCCAGTGCTTGGCTTCACCGCCGTTTTTCTAGTCGGCTGGCCGATACTCAAAATGGCATGGGGATCTCTGAGGCGAGGTATTTACAATCAACATGTTCTTCTGGAGTTCGCCGCCTTCGCCGGCTTGGCGGGTGGAGTCTTAGGTTTATTTTTCCGGGACTTTCCTGCCCCCGATTTCTTTGGAGTGGCGGTTTTTGTCGTCACTTATCATATTCTCAGCCAGTATACGTCGCTCCATGTCCGAACCCGAAGTTCCCAAGCCGTCCGTAAGCTGCTCAGCCTTCAGCCCGCTACCGCGCGCGTGATTCGCGATAGCAAAGAGGAGGAAGTGCCGATCGACCAGATTCGCATGGGCGATTTGGTCAGGGTCCGCCCGGGAGGACAAATTCCTGTGGATGGTGAAGTTGCCGATGGCGTCTCGGCGGTTAACGAGAGTTTTATAAGCGGAGAGCCTTTGCCAAAGGACAAGGCCAGGGGCGACGAGGTGATCGGCGGTTCAGTGAATCAAACGGGCACCCTGGTAGTCAGGGTGACGAAGATCGGTGAGGAGAGTTTCTTGCAGCAGATAGCCAAGCACTTGCAAGAGGCCCGGGCTCTCAAGCCGGGCATCATCCAACTCGTGGACAGAATACTCGTCTACTTCGTCCCGGGGGTTCTCGGGTTCGCTGCAGCCGCAATTTTGATTTGGACTGTTGGAGCCTGGATAGTCGCAGGCGCGCCCGACATCATCCGAGCCACCTATGCGGGGTTAGCCGTTCTGGTCATGGGCTACCCCTGCGCGTTGGGTATGGCAACACCTCTTGCGATGATCCGAGGCGGAGGCGAGGCGGCACTCAAAGGCATTCTTATGAGAACGGGTGAGGCTTTCCAGGTGTTTAAGGATGTAAAAAAAGTCGTTCTCGATAAAAC
>JBFJTQ010000640.1:0-2747 GCA_041625275.1 Binatia bacterium
GATCTCGCTAGTCGAGCAGCATTCATTTCCCTTGGGGGATGTTTTTTTGATGCTGCGTCCAGCTATTCTTGAAGCAACCTTGGCCCAAGCGGCGTTGGCCTCGCCATTATTCACCAACCGCTGGCGTTGGAACTCCACCCGAGCGCTCGCGGTCTTGCGCCAATTTGGGGGCAGAAAGGTTCCTGTAGCGTTGCAGCGCATGCGCGCCGAAGACTTGTTAGCGGCGGTATTTCCGGAACAGACCATGTGCCAGGATAACCGCTCTGGTCTGGTGGAAATTCCCGATCACCCGCTGGTGAAAGAAACCATGAAGGACTGCCTCTACGAGGCGATGGATTTATGCGGTTTGTTGGAAATTACGGAACGCATACAGAGTGGTGAGATTTCAACTATGGCGGTCGATACACCGGCACCGTCGCCGATGGCGCATGAAATTCTTAATGCCAATCCCTACGCATTTCTGGACGATGCGCCTCTGGAGGAGCGACGTGCGCGTGCGGTTTCACTCAGGCGCACCGATCCGTGGTTGGGGCGCGAATACGGAAAGCTAGATCCTGCGGTAATCGCAGAAGTCCGCCGCCAGGCTTGGCCGGAGGTTCGGAACGCCGACGAGCTTCATGATTTCCTCCTTTCGATTTGCATGCTGCCCGAAATAGAGAAGCCCGAATGGTCGGCATTTGCGGGTGAGCTGATTGCGACTGGACGCGCCGCCACGGCACGGTGGATGATGTCGGACGGTAGCACGGAACAACGCGCCTGGGTAGCGGCGGAACACGCCGATCTTTTGCGATTGTGCCTGCGCGGGGTCCGGTTCGACCCGCCCATAAGCGTTCCCCTGGGCTTCGCTGAAACCAGCTCCACGGAAGAAGAGGCCGTGCGAAAAATCGTCCAAGGCTGGCTGGAAAGCATTGGACCGACTCACGCTGAGCCCTTGGCTGCTCGATTGGGTTTGGCGGTGGCCAAGGTCGAAGGGGCATTAGTGGCCCTCGAATCAAGCGGCGCCGTGTTGCGCGGCCAGTTTACTTCCGCAGCGCCAGGTGCCGTCGAATGGTGCGAGCGTTCGCTGCTTGCGCGCATACACCGGTTGACCCTTGGTCGCTTGCGCAAGGAAATCGAGGCCGTCTCGGCCGCCGAGTTCATGGAGTTTCTTTTTAATTGGCACCATGTCGCGCCAGCCAAGCAGCTGGCGGGGCGCGACGGTGTGCTGCAAGTCATCGAGCAATTGCAGGGACTGGAGCTGCCCGCCCCAGCCTGGGAACAGCATATCTTGCCGTCTCGTCTGAAGAAATACGACCCATCGGATCTGGAGCATCTCTGTCTCGCGGGGGTCGTGGCTTGGGGTCGACTTTGTACAACCCATTACCATGATGCGCAGCTGAAGGATGATCAACCCGTGGTAAAGGGCCGCGGGAAACGCGCCGTGGCACCCGCCCGTAACGCGCCCGTCGCTTTCCTTCGACGCGACGAGACAGAGTATTTTGTCGGGGCCGGGGCCGAATGGCGTGAAATCGCGACGCTCTCGCCTATGGCGCGCGAAGTTGCAGCCTATTTAGAAAGTCAAGGAGCGTCTTTTCTCAATGACATCGCGCGGGAGACAGGGCTGCTGAAGGTGAAAGTGGAGGAGGCATTGTGGCAGCTTGTGGCCCACGGTTTAGCCACCGGGGACGGGATTGCGGGACTGCGGGTACTACTCACCCCTGAACACAAACGCGTGGGCAAACGCCGAAAATTTCGCATCTTTAGCGGCGGACGAAGCCCTGAACGCGCAATGCCAGTGGGACGCTGGTCGCTCTGGCGACGAGCGGGTCGTGGCGAAGCGCCCGATGGCGCGATTAGGGACCGGAAGGCCCTTCAATTGTTACGACGGTATGGCGTTGTCTTTCGTGATATCTTGGCGCGGGAAAGCAATCTGCCGCCCTGGCGTGAGTTATTGCAGCTTTATCGCCGGTGGGAGGCTCGTGGGGAGATTCGAGGAGGACGATTTGTCGATGGCTTTGTCGGCGAGCAGTTTGCGCTGCCGCAGGCCGTGGAGATGCTGCGGGCCCTCCGTCGTTCGCCAAAGCCAGCCGAACCGATCATCGTCGCGGCAGCAGATCCTCTCAATCTGGTCGGGATTCTTTCTCCCGGCGGAAGAGTCTCGCCTTATTCGAACCAAGTGGTTGCGTATCACCAAGGGGTTCCTATAGAAACGGGGTCGTTGGGGGAGGTGCGTAGCCGGGTTCAACATATGATAGGGCAGCAGCGCTGAAAAATCAGCCGCGAAGCACGAACAGTAACTTCAATTTCTGCGGTGAATAATCGACTCCTCAAAAACCCCGTAGAAATTTCGTCATCGTTTTCGCTTTTTTGAGCGTTAAATTCGTTCGTATTCCAAAAACTTTTTAGTTGTGGTTTATTCATTGGTGTTAGAACAAGATTGACTTTCATATCACATTCAAAGTTTTATTGATCGGAAGGAGAGCCGAAGATGGCGGAGCGGAGAGTTTTGGGCGTACCTAGTCCGCGGGTTGAAGGCGAAGAGAAGGTTGGGGGCAAAGCCGTCTATGCGGTGGACGTGATGCTGCCGAATATGCTTTGGGTAAAGGCTCTTAGGAGTTCTATCGCTCATGGTAAGATCAAACGGCTCGATATTTACAAGGCATTGGCGGCCCCCGGCGTTGTTGCGGTGATCACCGGTTCCGAGTTTGGCGGCGCGCTTATCGGCAAGAAAATCATCGATATGCCGGTGCTCGCCGACGGCGTCGTAC
>JBFJTQ010000641.1:0-2740 GCA_041625275.1 Binatia bacterium
AAATTGTTGAAAACAAGTTGACGCCCACGACTCTGGAGTTGCTCACAAAGGCGGCCGAGTCGGGTACAGCCGAGGCGGTGCTGCTGGGACCCGCTCCGGAGGATGCGGCGCAGATATTGGCAAATTACGGGGCGAGTAAGGTTTATCGCTCTGCCGATCCTGTGTTTGGGGAGTATTTGACACTTCCGGCTGTGGCAACCATTGCCGGTATGATACAAAAGCACAAGCCGGCCGTGATGCTATTCGCGTCCAGTTACGCGGGACGAGACGTGGCGGCGGCTCTCAGCGCCAAGTTGGATTGCGGGGCGATCACGGATGTCGGCAACTTCGCCTTGAAGAACGGCAGTGTAGAAGCAACAATTCCGGCGCTTGGCGGGAGTTACGAAAACACAAGCACGTTAGTCCATGAAGGGACCAAGCTATTGATCGTTCGGCCCAAGTCGTTCGATCCCAAAGTGAGCAATCAACCGCTAGCCGTTGAAGAGATTCCCGCCCCGACAGATGAAAGTTTGCGCCAGGTCCACGTGGCCGACCGTGTCACAGTCAAGCGCGAGGGACCTCAATTGGACGGCGCCAAAGTGATTGTTTCCGGAGGCCGGGGGGTGAAGGCCGCGGAAAATTTTGAAATGCTACAGCAGTTGGCCGAATTGATGGGTGGGGCGGTTGGGGCCACTCGTGCCGTCGTCGATGCGGGTTGGGTTCCTTACGCGCTGCAGATCGGGCAGACGGGCAAAACCGTCAAACCGGACGTTTATATCGCGTGCGGGATTTCCGGCGCGGTGCAGCACCTGTCGGGAATGAAGACTTCCAAAACCATCATCTCCATCAACAAAGATCCCGAAGCGCCTATTTTTCAGTGCTCCGATTTCGGCGTCGTCGGCGATCTCTTCAAAGTGGTTCCCCAGTTGATTGAGGAGATCAAGAAGCGAAAGGGCGCGTAACGCAGAACGCAAGCGGCTATTCCACCGTTTTGACGGTAATCATGTTGGTGGTCCCAGGCTGATGCAGCGGCAGGCCGGCCGTGATGGCGACTAGATCTCCGGCCTTTACCATGTCCAGTTGGAGCGCCTTGCGTTGGGCCACCTGCAGCATGACGTCGGTGCTCTGAAAGCCGCTCACAGGCACCGGATAAACCCCCCAAACCAGGCAAAGCATTTTTAGCGTCTGCCGATTCGGGCTGATGGCCATGATGGGTTGTTGGGGCCGATAGCGGGCGATCATCCGCGCCGTGCTCCCCGACGACGTTGGAATCAGAAAAGCTTTCACCTTCAGGTCGGTCGCCAGCGATACAGCCGCAAAGCTGATCGCTTCCGGAACAGTTTGTCTGCCTTTCACAGAATGGTATTTGGGTTCCATTGAACGCTCTGTTTCCTCGGCGACCCGGGCCATGGTCGTAACCGATTTTACGGCAAAATCGCCGACCGCGGTTTCTTCCGAAAGCATCAAAGCGTCGGTTCCGTCCAGGACCGCATTGGCGATATCGGTGACTTCGGCGCGCGTCGGCCGCGGATTCTGGACCATGGAGCGCAACAGTTGCGTTGCCGTGATAACGGGTTTCCCCCGGTGGTTGGCCTTCCGGATGATCATCTTTTGCATGGCGGGAATCTTCTCGGGCGGGATCTCGATGCCCAGATCGCCGCGCGCAACCATAATGCCGTCCACTTCATCAAGAATCGCATCGATTTGATCGAGGGCCTCGTGCTTTTCGATCTTCGCGATGATGGGGATGGCGGCGCCCTGTTTTTTCATTTCGCGCCGGGCATAGACCACATCAGCGGCATTGCGTACGAACGAAAGCGCAATGAGATCCACCTGTTGCTCGATACCGAAAGCCAGGGCTTCCTTGTCTTTCGCCGTCAGAGCGCGAAGGCTCAGGCTGGTTTGGGGAAAATGGATACCTTTGTGGGAGCCCAGCATACCACCAACGATGATTCTGCACTGGACTTCATTCTTCCCGATCCGAACGGCTTCGAGCTCGATCTCTCCGTCGCCAAGCAAAATCGGGTCGTTTTTCTTTAAGGCGCGCGTGAACCCCTTGTAATTAACGGAAACCGAGAGTTCGGAGCCGAGAATTTTTCTCGTCGTCAAAACGAACGGGCGGCCCGGTCGCAGCCGGACGCGGTTCTCTGCCACTGCCCCGACGCGAATTTTGGGACCCGGGAGATCCTGTAGAATCGCCACCGGCTTGTCGAGTTGTTGCGCGATCCGCCTAATTCTCTTAATAGCGCCCTTGTGAAAATCAAAGTCGCCGTGGCTAAAATTCAAGCGCGCGACATTCATCCCCGCTCGAATCAGTGCCCCAATTGCCTTTTCGGACGCGGTCGCCGGGCCAATGGTGCAGACAATTTTCGTTCTGCGCATTTTTTTAATCTACATGAGTTATGGGTAGAATCAATTCCCAGTTCGAAGCCCACGTGGGCGACATCCAATGAACCGAATTGAAAACGAACAGGCACTGCGGCGGGTGCACGATACGGTATGGCTAGTGCAGTGTCCCCAACGCTTCTTTACATTTGGATGCTCCACAGAGGCAGGCCTTCTGCCCGTGGTCAATAGGCCGATGCCTTGTAGGCCACCCCGCCAACCCCGTCGAGTGGATTTTTCCACGGTTGGGGCCTGACGGAACCTTGTCGTTCTTGTGCCCACGGGCTCCTGTCCCACCTCTGTGGAGCCTGAAACTGTGCCGAGGGACTGTCAAGAGATTTTTGGGACACTACACTAGCTTTTGAGCGCTAGATCC
>JBFJTQ010000642.1:0-2738 GCA_041625275.1 Binatia bacterium
AGCGCGCTCGATGCGGTCTTCCACATTGAAGGCGGTGGTCCAGCCGGTATTGATAATCACGGGTATGTTTCGAGTGGACGCCTTCGCCTTCAATCGCGCCGTGACTTCATCTCCATTCATTCCAGGCAAGCGCACGTCCATCATGATTAGGTCAGGAAGGATACTGAAGGCTTTCTCGATAGCCTCCAGGCCCGTCGTTGCCTCCAAAACTCGATGGCCCAAGCCTTCGATGAAAACCCGGAGCGATTCTCGAGAGGTGTCATTACTATCCACGATGAGTATTTTCTTAGCTGTATTTCCCATGGAGTGATGCAGGAGCACAAAGGATGCCAATGCACCTCAAACCAGCAGTTTGGCAGTTTCTTTCCAGCAGTGAGCATCCAGAGATATTTTGCTCTGTGACATTCTCAGCGGATATCTGTCACTTTGTCACGGCTTCCATTGACACATCAGACGATTCCATCCTCTGACATTCTCTGTTTTCTTAGCCCGCACATGCCAGCAGCTATAGTCTTACTGCACTCACTGGATGGCAGCTTATTTTCGCGGCCGATAAGAAGTATGCCTGCAGCCAAGCGGAGATGGGCTATTCTTTGAATCCACACAACTCGACTTCTAGCCGGCTGGCGAAGGAATTGACGAAATGGCGCATTCAAAGGCCTGAATCGTTTTGTTTTTTGCTCGTACTCACTCGCGGCTCGCTTTACCCGTTCTTAGCTGAAAGGCCATTCATGCTGGTGCGCAACTCGAGTTCTTGCTCTGCTTCATGCCGGTCCTCCAGGGTCGTTACGGAGAGTTGCCATATCGCCATATATACGATATGGTTACCCATATGAAAACAACCCTTAATATTGATGATACGGTCATGCGCCAACTAAAGCGCGAAGCAACACGCCAGGGACGCACCATGTCCGAGCTTGTGGAGACGGCTCTTCGTCTGCTGTTTCGGTCTCAAAAAAAAGAAACGAAAGATCTCCCTCCCCTTCCCACGTTTCATGGTGGCGGCGCGCTAGTTGAAATTGCAGATCGGGACGCCCTCTACCATGCCATGGAAGGCCGCTAGTGCTTGTCGTTGACACCAATGTCCTCGTATACGCGGCTGATGCGGACTCACCATTTCACGCCTCCTGCCGCGATTGGCTGGAAAGTCGACGGCGGCGCCCGGATGCCTGGTACGTCACCTGGGGTATACTATACGAGTTTCTGAGAGTAACCACCCATCCGCGGGTTATGCAAAGGCCGTGGAAGGCGCCAGACGCGTGGCGCTTTGTCGCAGCGATTCTGGCTTCCCCCGGCTTGGGCGTGCTGGTTGCTACCCAGCGACATGCTGAAGTCGCCGAGCAGGTCATAGCCGAGCTTCCTCTTCTGACAGGGAACCTCCTCCACGACGCCCACACGGCCATCATCATGCGGGAGCATGGAATCCGCCAGATCTTAACCCGCGATACTGATTTTCACCGGTTTCCTTTTCTTGATGTGGTCGATCCGCTTCAGCTCTAGTAAAGAGGCAAACATATCGGCTACAGGAGGGTTATGTTTTTGCGCGTGGAAAAACGGCCATGCCTGCGACGCCGACATCGCTGATTATTACTTGCGCAACTTGATTATTCGTGGGATTTCAAGATAAAAGGCTATACGTTACAGCTACAACAAAGTGAGTGCGGCTACACATCAAGAGTCTAAAATCATCATGAACACAAATTCGGCCGACATCATCGTCATGACGTCAGGCGCGTTTACCGCAGCCTATCTTGAGCTAATCCCAAAATTGGAACTCCTGACAAAGAAAAGGTTCGTGACTGCCGCCACGTCTATAGGAACAGGAGAGAACTCTATTCCGAATCGGCTCAAAAGAGGCGAGCCCGCGGACATCGTGATTGTAGCTGATGGCATTCTTCTAAACCTAGTCAAGGACGGCCTCGTCTTGGCGGATAGCCACATTCCTGTCGCACGCTCGGTCATCGGTATGGCCGTGCGGGCGGGAGCGCCCAAGCCGGACATCGGCTCCGTCGACGCGCTCAAGCGAACACTGTTGCAAGCGAAATCGATTGCGTACTCGGCCAGCGTAAGCGGCCAGTATCTCACTACGGAACTCTACCAGCGCCTGGGCATCACCGATCAGGTGATGAGCAAGAGCCGTTTTGTCGGTGGTGGCGAACGTGTTGGCGCCGTGATTGCGCGGGGAGATGCGGAAATAGGCTTCCAGCAAATCAGCGAGCTGCTTCCCGTGCCTGGCATAGCGCACATCACACCATTGCCGCCGGAGGTTCAAAAAGTCTCTGTTTTTTCCGCTGGGATAGCCGCAACCACGCGAAATGCAGACGCAGGGCGCGCGGTGATCAAATTCTTAATTTCAACCGACGCTGCGGACGCCATTAAGAAGAGCGGCTTGGAACCGATAACAGATCGCTGAAGCGCTGCCGATCTCCTGCTCGAACGTCACTCGTAAACGGCCTGACCGACGCCCTCGGGCTGCAGCCCATTCATAAACCCGCGACCCACAGTAAAGAGCAAAAGAGAGCAGCTAAAGGTGAATAGGCGTCACTTCCTTTTCTGAACCTCATTCGTTTTTCCGGATATCCGCGTTGACGTAGTCACCTTACCATTTCTCCGCCTGCCAAAAGCGTCAAGCTTAAGACTTGTTTTCCTCGCCTTGACCTAACTTCTCAAGTGTGTGTACAACCCCCACAGTTACAAAGAGTGGGGCAAAGACGATATTGGGCAATTCGGCATCCAAA
>JBFJTQ010000643.1:0-2721 GCA_041625275.1 Binatia bacterium
GCCATCGAATCAGGGAAGTACTTCGAACTATACGATAAGTGGTTCGGGCCCAAAGGGGAGGTGCCTTATCCCCTCGCGCTGGAGGTCAAGCGTTTCCTTCAGATGCAGGTGGTGCCCAAGTAACTTTCCGCGATGAGCTCTGAGGGTCGAGAGCGTAATTGAGATGCCGTTCGTTCATTTCGCGTTTCTCACGGCCCGGCCCCCACAGCGATGAACTACCGGTTCGACTGGAGCGTCCTGTGGAGCGGCCAGTCCGGGCAGTGGCTTTTCTACGGTCTGCTCACGACATTAAAGATCTCCGCCCTCGGCTGGATCCTGGCCGTCGCTCTGGGCATCCTCTCGGGTGCGCTACGCACTGTGCCCGTGCCGCCTCTGCGCTGGGTGGCAACGTTCTACGTTGAATTCTTCAGAAACGTTCCTCTTCTCGTGTGGATGTTTTTCTGGTACTTCGCGGTGCCGCCGCTGCTGCCGGACGCGATCCAGGATTGGCTTTTTGATCACGGCGCGGAATTTTGGGCTGGCATGGTCGCCCTCGGCGTTTATCACGGCGCGCGTTTTTCTGAAGTGATCCGGTCGGGAATCCAGTCAATCCCAAGGACGCAGTTTGAAGCCGCCATGTCTACGGGCCTCACGACGGGCCAAGCCTACCATCACGTGATTTTGCCCATCGCGCTGCGACTCATCATTCCGCCC
Source organism: Binatia bacterium (assembly GCA_041625275.1). Classification (GTDB taxonomy): domain Bacteria; phylum Desulfobacterota; class Binatia; order UBA9968; family UBA9968; genus JBFJNS01. The sequence goes on from JBFJTQ010000643.1 coordinate 694, forward strand.
GCCACCAACGAGTCGCTCAATCTCCTCAAGAACTCCTCCGTCGCCCTCACCATCGGCGTCGCCGAGCTGACGTTTCAAACGCGCCAGATCGAGACCTACACGGCAAAGGCGTTCGAAGCCTTGTCGGCGGGTACGCTGATCTATTTGGCCCTCTGTCTCGCCGTCTCCACTTTGATGGCGCGCGTGGAAAAACGTTGCGCAATTCCCGGGATGATTGCGCGAGCAAGCCGGGGGGAAAATTAGACCGTGGATCTTAGCGTCATTATCCACAACCTCGATTTTCTTCTGCTGCAGGGTTTCCTCGGCTTCGGAGCGTTTGTTGGAGGCACTTTACGGCTAGCCATTCCGGCCATTGTCTTGGGCTTCATCCTGGGCACATTTATCGGTTTAGCGCGACTCTCGCGATTATTTTGGATCCGCATTCCGGCGACCCTCTACGTCGAGTTTTTCCGCGGCGTGCCGCTGGTCATGGTCATTTTTTGGTTTTGGTATATTCTTCCCTTCCTGATCGGCGTGTCGATTCCGGAGTTCGGCGTAGCTCTGGCCGCATTCGTGTTTTTTGAAGCGGCATACCTCGGCGAAATCATCAGAGCGGGCATCCAATCTGTACCCCGAGGCCAAGTTGAGGCCGCCCTGGCTACAGGGCTAAGCCAGACTCAGACCATGTGCCAAGTTGTTTTGCCTCAGGCATTGCGCAACATGATTCCTGCCCTAGTGACGCAGTTCATTGTCTTGCTCAAGGACACCTCGCTCGCCTCGATCATCGGCTATGTCGATCTCACCAAGGCAGCGCAGATTGTCAACAATCGGGAGATCCGCCCATTCGAGCTTTACCTCTTTATCGCCGTCATCTATTGGCTATCTAGCTACGGCATGTCGAGCTACGCGCGAGCTTTGGAGCGCCGGTTCGCAGAGCGCTGAAGAACATTTCGGGCGCTTGTGTTGGCCGCGGCGGAACAAAAAAACCCCGGCTGCGCATGACGACTCCTTCCTTGGCGCTTTCGATGACATAAGGGCGGCGGCTCAGGTTGCCGAGAGCTAAACGGGTTGGCAGAGTGGTCGAGTTCCTAAAACCGTTAGAAGGAGGCTCTGTTTTGTTCTACTCGCGGGTTCGCGGGTACGGCAGTGAAATCTGGGTTACTCGCGCGGTTCAATACGCAATCGCCCAATCCTCATATGTGGTCACGCGGTGGGCGTTATAAACCAGCTTGAGCTTTCCTTTGAACGGCACTTCGCAATATATATAATGTCATTGGAGATGCGGCACGATATGCCGGCGACAGTCCGCGGGTATGGGCGATCCCACGCCGGCGAACTGAAGGAATTCTTGATGCTTTTCCTTCGCAATACGCCTATTGACGAAATTCTATCCATCACCGACATGATGGAGATCATCGAAGAGGCTCTCAAAGAAATGGCGTCCGGCCGCGGTTTTGATCTGCCGCGCCGCAGAATCCACCACCCCAATGGCATGATCTTTGGCCTCCTGCCAGGCTCCGTTCACGGCTATATGGGAGCTTACCTCCAGACGGATCTAGACCGTCGCCTCCACCATGAAACAGTCATTCTCTATAGCGTGGATACCGGCGAACCTTTGATTCTGTTTCAGGACTGTTCGATCAACGAACTCCGCACCGGCGCTGCGGGGGGGATGGGAGCCAAATATCTCGCGCGGGAGAACTCGCGCACCGTCGCGGTTCTGGGAAGTGGCGTCCACGCCGAGATGCAGCTCAAAGCGGCTTGTGCGGTGAGAGATCTGTCTCTGGCAAAGGTGTATAGCCCCACCGAATCTCATCGCCTCGCCTTCGCTGGGAAAATGCGCCAAGCACTTGGCATCGAGGTTCAAGCCGTGGCAACACCCGAGGAGGCGATTCATGGTGCAGACATCGTGATCACAGCAACCGCTGCGCGCACTCCGGTTTTCGATGGAGCGTGGCTACGAGAAGGAACGCACATTACGTCGATCGCAAACGGCGACAAGACACGAACGCGCCAAGAACTCGACGAGACGACGATTCGAAGAGCCGA
>JBFJTQ010000644.1:0-2720 GCA_041625275.1 Binatia bacterium
CCCTTCTCGCTTGATCGAATACCCTGGTGAATTTCTCCGGCGGGTTTCCGACTTCTGATGAATCCAAGCCGACCGCGACAATCCGGTTCTTGAAGGGGAGCGCCTGTCGCAAAGTGTCCATAGCCGCGTCTTCACTCAAATCCCTTAGGAAACACATCACTAGCTTGGACCCGATACCGAGGCGTTTATTGGCATCGAGCATGGCGCCATGAACTCCGCTAATGACCGTGCCAAAGGCGATGCCTCGGGCCGTATGGGCCTGCGGATCGAAAAACATTTCACTGTAACGCACGTTCTGAGAGTGCGCTTTATTAAGGTACGCCCACGTCAAGTCGTAAAAATCTCTTTCCGTAAGCAGCACGCGGAGGCCTTGATAATAAAGTCGGAGAAATGATTGCAGATCGCTGAAGTCATAGGCGTCGCGCGCCTCGCCTACGGACTCGAACGGGAGTTTCAAGTCGTTGCGCGCCGCCAGCTCAAACATGAGTTCGGGTTCCAAGGAACCTTCAATATGAATATGGAGTTCCGCCTTTGGAACGCGCTCTATGAATCTCTCCAGCATGGGCACCCTTCGCCCGCAGCGGGTTCTGCGCTTCGCCCACGGTTGCCAAAGATCGAGGACGGAAACATCTTTCGCGAAGCGGTCTTGACTTCAATTGTAATGCTTTCTACGGGGCTGATAAAGATGCAGCGCAGGAGATCTCCTACCTACGCGAGGCCTCGGATCGAAGAAAGCGTGATAACTAACCCGCGACTTTGTCAGTGAGATCCACGAGCATCGCGCTCTGACCATGGTGTGATTTTCGCTAGTTCAGATCCTAATGCCCGTTCAGCAATTTCCGTATCGTAGGCTGCCTGGGCACGTAGCCAATAGCCATTGGAAAGACCGAAGAACCGGCATAAACGCAAATCGGTATCCGCCGTAATGGCCCGCCTGCCGGCTACAATGTCCCCTATACGCTGCGCAGGAACGTCTATTTCCTTCGCCAGGCGGTAACGGCTGATTCCCATCGGCTTTAAGAATTCCTCCAGTAACAGTTCGCCCGGCGTTACAGGCTTTAGTTTACGCAGGATCTTTCTCCGTCAGTGATAGTCCACGATTTCAACCTCTTCGGCCCCCGTTTCCGTCCACCGGAAGCACAAACGAAATTGATCGTTTATGCGGATGCTGTATTGCCCTGCCCGGTTGCCTTTAAGCGGTTCAAGTCGATTGCCTGGTGGCACCCGCAAGTCGTCCAATCGGCCCGCGATCTCCAGCTGTCGCAATTTGCGTCGTGCAACCGTCGCGATGTTAATGAACCGCCGGACACGTTCACCCTTGGACAGCGCCTGTGTGTCGGGGCATTTGAATGTCTTGATCACAGCGAATAGTAACGCTACGCGTGATGAACTGCAATCGTGATCGCCGCCAGCGATCGAACACCGCCGCCGGTGGTAAAATTTAGCTCACGACGTTTTGGCGCCAGTCAGCTCGAGCGGTGCTCGAATAACGAGATTGGGGCCTCCTGTTACCTGGGCGTGGCGGCGATGAGAACTTGCATCAATGTCCGTCGTCAAAAAGTTCGTCCAATCGAAGCCGGCGGGCAAGTAATTTTTCTATCTGTAGATAACCGACAAACGTTTCCAGGGTTCTCTTCTCCACTTCACCTAAACGATACGCGAAGGGATCGTAACCCAACTGAGTCATTTCTCTCTCGCAGGCTGTCCGCTCGCCAGGGGAGAGATAATTTGTCCACAACCCGCGGGCTTGTTCAAAGGCCCGCAACAAAGATGCGGCGATAGTCGGGAACTTGTGAACTACATCTGTTTTGACCACGAAGAGGTGGTTGAGTGGGTATATTCGCGAATTGAGCGGATGGGACCAGAGGCTGTCTTCAAGCAACAGCGGCCTCACTCGCGCGCAGTCGATCCTGGCCTGGAAAGAAACGACGGCGTCCAGCGCCCCCCGTTCCAGTAACGATAAGAGAAAAGTTTCGCGGCGGTCCAAGTCGTGCGGATACCCGTCCAATTCCTCCCAAGCCCGTATCGTCTCTCCTGCGAATTCAGCCGGGATAGTCAGAGACTCGATATCACCAGACGGACCGCTAAGGGCAAACCACTGGACGCTCGAGGCGTTGAGTCCATACCCGTCCCGCAGGACCCCGCGCATCCATACCGCCATGCTCGAAGTGTAGCCGACCAACCCCGCTCTTTTACCAGCGAGGTGCTCAAAGGAGCTAAGGGGGGAGTCCGCCGGACAAAAAAGACTCCGCTGCACAAGGCCTCGCTTGAGGAAAATGGGCAATGCGACGAGCGGCGCACCCCGGGATTTTGCCTGGACAAACGACGAGATGCTCATCTCCCCTCCGTGCATCTCTCCGGAGGCGAGATCCCGGTGGTTCTCGCGCGGCGGGAGCGCCCAGCCTAGAGGTTCGGACACAGGCAGCCAGCGCGCCAATGGCTCCGGTAGTCTTATGATCCCGTCCAGAAGGGCTTGAGTTCTGGGCCGGCGAAGAATCGCAAAATTCATTTCGGGGAGTATCGTAGGCTCCATGGCCAGCACTTGCAATCACACATAATAACCTTTTCAGGTGAAACAACTGCCCTTCCTTTTCTACAACGTCCCCGGAGCGGCGATCGACCGAGCGCATTTCTAATCGGAAAACGCGGAACGGTTCGCGCACGTAAATGGACAAAGCACGATAAAAACGTTCCCTATAACGAAACTCAACGTGAGTTGC
>JBFJTQ010000645.1:0-2716 GCA_041625275.1 Binatia bacterium
GAACTTCCAGCCGGCACTTATTAGAAGGAGCGCGACGACGGCCGCCAGGGCAGCAACGATCAACGAACGGCGTTCGCGGGCGAACTCGATTGTTCGTTGTGTTAAGACTAAAAACTTATCTGGTTCTTTAATTTCTTTGCGTGTGAGTCGCTTGCTCGCGGTAGCCATATAAAGAGATAATGCTCAAAGCAGAGATGCTGCGAAATCGTTTCGGACCGACTTCACCCGCCGGGGCTACATTTTGTACTTAAAATCGTCGGGGGTCATTTTCTCGAGGATTTCCGCCCACTTCTCTTTTGACACGTTGGAGACATTCTCAACCGTGCCTTCCTTGCTCTCCTCGCCCTGCTGCAAAATGCTTGAGGCCTCAAGGACCGCCTTGGCGACAAAAATCGGACTCTTCGTCCGCAACGCCAGCGCGATTGCGTCGCTCGGCCGCGAGTCAATAACCAGTTCCCGCCCTGAAATATTCAGATACACCAGCGCATAGTATGTGTTTTCCTTGAGTTCGGTGATCTCCACTGACTGCACGCTGCAACCCACCTCGCCGAGAATGTTTCTCAGAAGATCATGGGTCATGGGCCGCGCCATTTTGATCCCCTCGATCTCCGTCGCCATCGCGGTGGCTTCCAGAAGGCCGATCCAAATTGGAAGGTTGAGCTTGTTATCCGTGTCCTTGAGAATCACGATGGGGGTTTTGGTTACCGGGTCGAGCGTCAACCCACCTACGGACATTTCAATTGAATCTTCCCGTTTGGTCATGCCATCTCCCTTTCTGCGTGAAAATCATAAGAAGGTTCTGCGATCAGTCGCTCGCCAAGCAAGGAATTCGCCGTTGCGCCAATGATCCTGACGTCTATGAAGGATCCAATCAGGCTCTCGGAACCGGTTACGTTGACGATTCGGTTGCTGCGTGTGCGGCCCATCACTCGCCCGTCTCCTAATTTAGCTTGCCCCTCCACGATTATCTCTTCGCTTTCGCCGATCTTATCTCGATTCTTTGCGAGGGAAATTGCCCGCTGCAGCTCTTGGATTCTCTGCAATCGATTCTTCTTGACAGCTTCTGGAACATCATCGTCATACAGCTTTGCCGAGACTGTCTGCGGCCGCGGCGAGTACGTGAACGAGAAGATTTCATCATACTTCACTTCGTCCAGCAATTCTAGAGTTTCGTGAAATTCCTCCTCGCTTTCTCCCGGAAAGCCCACGATGATATCCGTGCTGAAGGCCACTTCCGGGCAACAGTCCCGGAGGCTTTGAATTCTATCAAGATACTGTCGGCGAGTATAACCGCGCCGCATCCGCGTTAAAACGGAATCCGACCCGGATTGCACCGGCAGGTGAAGATGCTCGCATAGTTTTTCCAGCGTGGCGTAGGCTTCGATTAACTCCCGTGAAAGGTCCTGGGGATGGGATGTCGTGAAACGTATGCGCTTCAACCCTTCGACGGCGTTAACCTGGCTCAAAAGTTCGGCAAATCTCATTTCTCCCGCCAAGGTCTGACCGTAGGAGTTGACGTTTTGGCCCAACAGCATGACTTCCTTGACGCCATCGTCAACGAGAGCCCTAACTTCCGCCAGTATCTTCGCGCCGGGTCGGCTGATTTCTCTCCCGCGAACATGGGGGACAACACAAAAACTGCACACCTTATTGCAGCCCTGCATGATCGTGACAAAGGCTTTGCCCCCCTGAACGTTGGGTCGCCCGCCCAAGTCCTCCATGTAACTGGGATCGCGATAAAAGGCGGTTTCAACCGGCCTTTTTCTCAACTCTCGGACCTCCTCGACCATGGCGGGAAGCTTGTGCACGTTGTGGGTGCCGAAGACAAGGTCAAGATGCGGCACGCGCTTAAGAAGACTCTCTCCTTCTTGTTGGGCGACACAGCCACCCACACCGATAATCACATGCTCGTTTTGCGCCTTGAGTTCCTTCCATCTTCCCAGCGCACTGTAGACTTTCTGTTCCGCCTTATCGCGAACGCTGCAGGTGTTCAGCAAAATCAGATCCGCGGCATCGATTTGGTCGGTCAAAGTGTAATTGAGATGACCCATGACCTTGGCGATTCGCTCGGAATCGTATTGGTTCATCTGGCAGCCGTAAGTTTGTATGTAAAGTTTCATGCCGGCGCAATCAGGTCGATGACCTTGTACAGTTGATTAATATTACGGCATTCTTCCGCGACATCGCAATATGGCAAATAACGCGGCATTTCGCTGTCCCCTACTCCCCATGCCGTCCGATTTTCCGGATTGAGCCAAATGAGGCGCTTGGCTTTCTGCTGAATTTCCCTCAGCACCCAATCGCCGGGACGGTTATAGTTGTTTCGCCCGTCGCCAATAACGATGACCGTGGTTTTGGCCGTAACGGCCGAAAAATACTCTTGGTAAAATATCTCGAACGCCCTGCCGAAGTTGGAGTGCGAGTAGACATCGACCACATCGCCCCGCAGGGCCGTTTCGATGGCTATTTGAAGGTCGTTGTCTTCAAACAACTGAGTGACTTCGCCGAGATCGCTGACAAAAACAAAGCTTCGCACCTTCGAATACAGATCCTGAACCGAATACACGAACTGCAGCATGAAGCGGGAGGCGTTCAAAACGGAGTCCGAGATGTCGCAGAGGATGATGACCTGCGGCCGTTCCTTGCGCTTGTTCTCGTAGCGGATGCGGAAGGGCACGCCGCCGAACTCCATCGAATCACGAATGGTGCGCTTGAC
>JBFJTQ010000646.1:0-2715 GCA_041625275.1 Binatia bacterium
AGGTGCACGCCGTTATGCCTGCCGAGCACCCTGCCAGAGCGGTCCACGATCTCCCCTCCGCGCAGCTCATTTTCTGTAGCCAGGGATTCAACAAAGGCCCTGTAATCGCCGAAACAAACGTCCTGACTTTCCGGTCGCTCCGCCACCGGCAGTCTGAGGCGGCGGGCGATATGCCGCACCTCGCTCTTTTCGAGATCACCCAGAGGAAAAAGCGTGTGCTTCAGCTGTTCATGTGACAGCGCGAATAGAAAATAGGACTGGTCTTTCTTTCGATCCACGGCTCGCGCCAGCGCGACCCGACCATTGTCCGCATCACGCGCCAGCCGCGCATAGTGGCCGGTGGCAACGTAATCGGCTCCGCGGGACCGCGCCCAATCGAGCAGCGCCCCGAGCTTAAAGTCTCGATTACAGGATACGCAAGGATTGGGAGTTTGGCCCGCGAGGTAACTCGAGACAAAGGGCCGGACTACGGTCTTGACGAACTCCGAACGCATATCGATCACGGTATGCGGTATTCCCAGGATTTCTGCCACCGCCTTCGCGCCCAGGTAATCCGAACAGTTCCTCGGTTGCTCGCGCTGGCACTCCCACAAGCGCAGCGACACTCCCTCGACCTGGTATCCCCGTTGCACGAGAATACCGGCCGTTACAGAACTGTCGACGCCACCGCTCATGGCAACGACGACTTTGGTATCTCTATCCTCACGCGCCGCCCGTGGCCGACTTGCGTGCAATTCACTGACGCTACTGCCAATCATAAGAACTCGACAAAAAATATTCCTGCCGAACCCGCCTCCGCCGATCCTGGCTCGGTCGCATCCACGCCGACAAAAAACCAGGGATCTCAGGGGGAGTCCGTTTATCGTTACAGCCGCCTGCTTCGCGCTAGGTTAGCTTTGACCCCTGCCGCGAGTCTTTGTACAGCTTGTAGTCGATGCTGTCGACCAAAGCTTGCCAGCTCGCCTCAATGACGTTATGGGACACGCCGACGGTTCCCCAACGGTCTTTCCCGTCTCCCGATTCGATCAAGACGCGCACCGAAGCGCCAGTACCCTGCCCTGAGGCGAGCACGCGCACTTTGTAGTCCAAAAGCTCAACCTCTTTGAGCGCCGGGTAGAACTTGGTCAGTGCGCGGCGCAGCGCCTGGTCCAGGGCGTTGACCGGGCCATTGCCCATGGCGGCGGCGTGTTCCATGACGCCGTCCACCTCCACCATGATCGTGGCTTCCGAAAGCGGCGGTTCGCTTTCCGTCCGCTTCTCATCAATGACTCGAAATCCGACGAGCCGGAAGTTCTTCTTTTTCCGCCCCAGGGCCTCCTGGATCAACAGTTCGAACGACGCTTCCGCCGCCTCGAACTCGTAGCCCTGGCTTTCCAGCTCTTTGGTCCGCCGGAGAACGTCCTGCACCGCATGATCGTGGGCCGTCAGATCGATACCGTACTCTTTCCCTTTGTAGACGACATTGCTTTTACCCGCGAGGTCAGAAACCAGCACCCTTTGCCGATTGCCGACGAGATCCGGGTCGATATGCTCGTAGGTCTCGCGATTCTTGAGCACGCCGGAAACATGAAGGCCGCCTTTGTGCGCGAAGGCGCTGTCGCCCACGTAGGGCTGATGTTTATTCGGCTGAATATTGGCCAGCTCGTAGAAGAAGTGCGACACCTCGCGTAATTTCTTGAGCTGCACGGGTTTGATGCACCTCTTGCCCAACTTTAATTCGAGGTTGGGAATAATCGAGCAAAGATTCAGGTTGCCGCAGCGCTCGCCGAACCCGTTGATCGTTCCCTGAACCTGGCGGACACCCATCTCCACCCCTGCCATCGTGTTGGCCACCGCCAGCTCGCCATCGTTGTGACAGTGAATTCCCAGAGGCGTCGTCACGACCTGGTTGACGCGCTCAAGGGCGGTGCGGATGTCACTGGGAGTTCGTCCGCCGTTGGTATCGCACAGGACAATCCAGTCGGCGCCTCCTTCCTGCGCCGCTTCGAGGCACTGGAGCGCATACTCCGGATTGGACCGAAATCCGTCAAAAAAGTGCTCCGCGTCAAACATGACTTCGTCCACATGACGCTTCATGTAAGCGATGGAATCCGCGATGATTTCCAGGTTCGCCTTTTTGCTGATTCTCAGATCATCGCGCACATGCAGATCCCAAGTCTTCCCCACCAGCGTCACCACGGGCGTTTTGGCATTCAGCAAAACCTTGAGGTTCAGATCCTGAGACGGCTTCGTCCCGGTTTTGCGCGTCGTGCCGAAGGACGCAATCTTTGCGTTTTTGAACTTGAGTTTTTTGACCTGATTGAAAAAATCAGCATCGCGGGGGTTCGAACCCGGGTACCCCCCTTCGATATAGTCGATGCCCATCTCCTCGAGTTTTTCGGCGATGCGCAGCTTGTCTTCCAGAGTAAACGAGATATCCTCCGCCTGACAGCCGTCTCTAAGCGTCGTGTCGTAAAGTAAAACGTCCTTCATACATTACCCTGTTTACCAATAAACGCGTCGTGCAGCACGCGAACCGCGAGTTCGGTGTATTTTGCTTGAATGACAACGGAAATTTTGATTTCCGAGGTGGAAATCATCTCGATGTTGATCCCTTCCTGGGCCAAGACTTCGAACATCTTCGCAGCCACTCCCGCATGGGTGCGCATCCCCACCCCGACGACGGAAACTTTCGCAATGTCGGTATCGACCTTGACGCCTTGAGCGCGGACGGCG
>JBFJTQ010000647.1:0-2699 GCA_041625275.1 Binatia bacterium
CTCCTGCCAGAGTTCGGCGGGCGAGGCAATGGGCAAGAGCAACTCTTGAGCTCCCGCCCGATCCATCTCCTCCCGTACGATGTTTTCGATCTTGCGCATGACTTTGAAGGCCAGGGGGAGATAATCATAGATCCCTCGGCTGATCTGACGGATAAATCCCGCCCGCACTAGTAGCTTGTGGCTCACCACCTCGGCGTCGGCGGGATCCTCCTTAAGGGTGGGAATAAAAGTGTTGCTCCAACGCATGTCTTTTTTGAAATTAAAGCTCGAGGCAAGAAATCAAAGGGATTGGCCGTCCGCAGCCGCCAATGTTTGCGCTTCCCGCTCGGCAACCAGTTGTCTTACCTCTTCCATCAACGCATCAACGATTTGAGCCTCGGGGACTTTTCGCACCACCTCGCCCTTCCGGAAAATAAGCCCGATGCCCTTACCCCCCGCAACCCCTATGTCGGCCGCGCGCGCCTCCCCGGGACCGTTGACTTCACAACCCATCACCGCAACGTGGATATTGGCGTTCCGATAGGGCGCCATTCGCTCTTCCACCGTTTTGGCAAGGCCGACGAGATCCACGTCGGCGCGACCGCAAGAAGGACAGGCAACAAACGTCATGCCCGCTTTTCTAAGTCCAAGGGCTTTGAGAATTTCGGTTCCGACGCGGACTTCCTCGACTGGATCGGCAGCTAGAGACACCCGGATCGTGTCGCCGATACCTTCTGCGAGCAAGGTTCCCAGACCGACAGCGGACTTAATCGTTCCAATAGTGGGCGTCCCAGCTTCCGTGACGCCTAAATGGAACGGATAATCCACCCTGTTGGCGAGCGCGCGATAAGCCTCTATCATCATCAGCGGATCTGAGGATTTGAGAGAAATTTTGATTTCCCGATATTTAAGATCTTCCAAGATACGAATGTGGCGCAGACCGCTTTCAACCATCCCTTCGGCCGTTGGACCGTTATGTTTCTCCAGCAAATCCTTTTCGAGGGATCCGGCGTTGACACCGATGCGTATGGGAATACGGCGCTCGGCGGCGAGTTTAACAACCTCTTCGATGCACCAGCGCGCACCGATATTCCCCGGATTCAGCCGTAACCCGTCGACTCCCTGCTCGAGCGCGATCAGCGCAAGTTTGTAATTGAAGTGGATATCGGCCACAAGCGGTATGCGGATTTGCTTCTTGATAGCCCCCAGATGCTCTGCCGCTTCGCGCACGGGCACGGCGACCCGGACGATGTCGCATCCGGCTACCTCCAATGCCCAAATTTGATCCACGGTTGCTTCGACATCGCGAGTGTCCGTCTTAGTCATTGACTGAACCGTAATCGGCGCGTCACCGCCGATCTTGATCTCGCCAAGCTGTATTTGTCTTGTTTTACGCCGTTGAATCATGTGGTTTCATCATACTGGACGACCCACATGCGGTCAACTAACGGGCATGCAAGGTGGGCGTTTTCGTCAACTGCAAGAGTCCACACTCATAGTGCGATTCTCGCTACTCGGGGAAAACTAGGCCGCAGGGTTTCGCCTGCGCGGGCTTGTTTCCTTGGGGGCCTTGGGATTGACTTCTTGTGGCACCGCAGCCGTGTTTGCTGCCTCACGCTTTTTGCGATCGCCCTCAGGGATAATGAGAAGCCTTCGATAAGAGCCCTGTCCGAGGCTTTTTGTGGTGACCCAAGGATCGTCCTGTAGCACGGCATGAATGATCCGGCGATCGGCGGCGCTTAGAGCATCGACCGTAATCGTCTTTCTTTGGCGTTTGGCTTTCTCGCCAAGTCTCAGGGCCATATCCGCGAGTGTCTTGCGTCGGCGTTCTCTGTAGTTCTCGATGTCAACCACGATATGCGGCCCTTCGCCGCCTTGCCGCTCACTGGTGATGCGTGTCACGAGATACTGCAATGCTTCCAACGTCTGGCCCTTGCGACCGATGATCAAACCGCTGTTTTCTGCGCCGATTGCCAGTACGATCTCGTCACCCTTGTCCCCAACCTTTGCCTCCACCACGGCCTCGATCCCCATCCGGGCAAGGATCTCCTTGAGAATCCCCTTGGCCTTGTCCGCAAGAAACGTTGCCTCCACCAATTTCGGCGGTGGCGCCTCCGGCGAAACTGCCGCCTCGGCAATTCCTAATTCGACGTTGATTTTTCTCAAGGCGGCACGGATGCGCGCCTTCTGCGCGCCAAACCCAAGAATCCCTTTCTTCCCCTCGGATAAGATATCCACGGTAATCTTGTCGCGCTCGACACCAAGAATCTTCAGGGCGTTCACAATGGCTTGATCGATGGTTTCAGCTTCGGTTTCCACGTAGTCCATAAAATGTCCTTCGGCGGTGAGGCCCTGCTACTTATTCTGACGGTTGATCCAGTACTGTTGGCCAATCGACAAAATATTATTGACAAGCCAGTAAATGGTCAATCCGGCGGGAAATGTGACGAACATGAAAGTAAACATGAGCGGCATCATCAGCATCATCCTCCTCTGGTTCGGGTCGCCTGCGCTCGGCGTCATCCATTGTTGAAGGAACATACTCGCTCCCATGAGAATGGTCAGCACCGGTATGCCTAAGTGCCAGGTTCCAACTGAAAACGGCAGCGATTGCCAGTCCGGCCGTGACAGATCCTTAATCCATAGGAACGATGCGTGCCGCAGCTCGATGGGCGTGCTCAACGCATTATAAAGACCGATGAACACGGGAAATTGCAGCA
>JBFJTQ010000648.1:0-2691 GCA_041625275.1 Binatia bacterium
GACCTGAAGGAGGACCTGGAGCGGATCAAGAAAACCGTAAACAAACTGGGATATTAAACCCGCTAAGGTGTCGCATGGTAGCTCGAAAGTGGGGATGAGATGCTAAAACAGAAGTCCGAGCAATACAGAGGATTTCGGACAGCCGGCATCCGGCTGTCCGAGGAGTTGCTGCCAACCATCGTAAGCCACAGGACGGACAAGGTGCTGGCCTCGCTCTACGCGGTCCACGCATTCGACAAGGCGCACCTTGTGATGCTCACCGAAGAGGGGTTGGTCCCGCGCCACGATGGCATCACCATGCTGCGGGCGCTGCGCGAAATGGAGCAGGAGGGAATCGAGCAAGCTCGCCTCAAGCACGGAGGCGGCATCCACTCGGCGGAGAACTATCTGATTCATCGATTTGGCGAGGAAGTCGGCGGCCGCGTCCACCTTGGACGCAGTTCAGGCGACCTTAACCAGACATACCAGCACACGGGGCAACGAGACCGCCTGCTCGAGGTGATGCGCGAGGTGAACGGTCTGCGGGCCGTGATCCTGCCCGTCGCCGAGACGCACCTGGATTCAGTTATGCCTGGCTACACCCACGGACAACATGGTCAGCCCATCTCTCTCGGATTTTACCTTGCTATGTGGGCCGCCGTCCTCGAGCGCGACTTCGAGCGCATCCTTCAAGCTTACCGCCGCGTCAACGTTAGCCCTGCCGGTGCGGCCATCATGACCGGGTCGAATTTTCCGCTTAATCGCCGGCGCACCTCTGACTTGTTGGGTTTCGACCGGCCAGCTTCCAACGCGCTCGACGTTATCCACAGCCATGACCTGCTGCTGGAGAGCTTTTGCGTGCTGGCTCTGCTCAACGCGAATTTGGGACGTTGGGCTGAGGATCTGGTGGCTTGGAGCACTTCCGAGTTTGCCATGGCGGATTTTCCGGATCGCTTCTGCGGCACGAGCAGCATCATGATGCAGAAGAAGAACCCCTATGCTTTCGAGTTTACCAAGGGTCAGGGTGCCAACGCCGTGGGCGAGATGGTCAAGGCATTCTTCGTTGAGAAAGGCCCGACGGCCTGGCCGATACAGGAGCGGACCTACTCCGTGGAGGGACTGTGGCGGGTCTTTGCAGACACGGTGCGGGATCTGAAATGGTTCCGAGAGATTTTGCCGGAGATCCGCTGGAACACGGATCTCATGCGCGAGCGAGCGGGTCGCTACTGGGCCCAGGCCACGGATGTGGCTGGAGCACTCGTGGCCGAGAAAGGCCTGCCGTGGCGCACGGCACACCAGATCGTCGGCATCCTGGTGCGCTTCAGCTACGAGCGGGGTTTGACGCCAGCGCAGACCACGCCCGATCTCCTTGACGAGGCAGCCATTGAGTACATGGGCGAGCCGGTTGGCCTCAGCGCGGAAAGTCTCAAACGATCTCTTGATCCCGCGAACTTCGTCGCCAGCCGCACTCTCGTCGGCGGCACCGCGCCGCAGGAAGTGCGGAGGCAACTGGCTGAATGCCGGGCAAGCCTTGCGCGGGACAAAACCGAGGTGTCGGCGGCGCGCCAAAAGCTACACGACGCAGCGCGCAAATTGGAAGCGGCGATCGACGCGTTGGTGGGTGGTTAGGGCGAACCCTCTGCAAAGTTGAAAGATCCGCAAATACGAGTCGGCGAAATTTTCCTTGCATAATCCTTTTTCCTCGACGAATACAGAATTTCTTTGATCTTATGGTCCGGCAGCAGCATCCCCCTCTGGCGCTGCGCGAATTCGACCAGTGATTGCGACGTATCTCCTTAGCTCGAGTGGTGCCGATAAAACTGAGGTCCGTTCTTTTCACTATGGAGCACGACATCGGTATTGCACCACGGAGTTCCCGCATATGTCTCTTCATGCACAGCATCGCTTTCTGACAGCCGTTTTTTTTCCCGTTTTCTATTGACACTAAAAAAAAGCGTGTGGTTTAGTGAAACAGGGTTCCTGAAGTGGCAAACGGTGGGGATTGGGAAAAATTCGTGGAGCCCGACTATTATTACTGCCGGAAAGAGGAGAGAAGATGGCCAAAGAGTTGCGCATTGCTCCGGCCTGTGATTACGTTTTTCATCTCACTCCAATTCAAATCGCCCATAAAATGAACTTCTTCTACCATGAGGCTCTGCGCGACGAAGACGGCAAGCCTTCCTATAACATCGTCAGCGGGAGCATGGCGCCGTTAATTCGTAGGCGCGATGGGTATCAAGAGCTTCACCGAAATATTGGAGTGTGAAATTCGAACGAGGCGTTTACCCTTTCGGCAATACGAAGACACTAGTGTTTGACAACCAAAGAGCAATTATCGTTGGCAGATGCACCTAACAATCAGAAAACGGATTGGAAAGGAGGCAAGTATGAGGTTCAAAAAACATTCAGGTTTGGTGCCGGCGCTTTGCACCCTACTTCTCTTTGGTGTGATAGCGTCCGCAGCCATTGCGGGGTCGGAACCGTTCTATCAAGGTAAGGAATTAACCTTTCTTATTAACTATGCGCCAGGCGGTGGCACCGATACCACCGCGCGACTGATCGAGCGGTACATAGGGCCTTACATCCCGGGCAGTCCAAGGATCGTTTTCAAGTATGTCCCAGGTGGCGGTGCTACCATCGGCGTGAACATGCTCTACAAAAGGAGCAGAAGGGATGGGACTGTCCTGGGAATATTTACGGGCGTTGTCGCCA
>JBFJTQ010000649.1:0-2690 GCA_041625275.1 Binatia bacterium
CCCTTCGGCGAATCCCATGGGTATATGCACCCGCGGCAGCTCAATCCTTTCATGGACGTGACCGCCATTACGCACCGCAAGGATGCCATCTACACTTCTTGGCTTAGCCAGCTCACGCCCAGCGAATCTTCGGTTATCCGCAAGATTGGCTACGATCGCCTCATGCTCGTTCACCTGCGCGACGAATGCCGGATCACGAGCGTGATCCGAGTCGAAATGCACGAGCCGTTGACCAATACCTATAAGCTGGTGATCGTTCAGATGCGTCGGCCCAACGAAGCTGAGGTCTGGCGCGCGCTCCACGCCGCCTGCTCGTTCCATCCGGGCGTCGGAAAAATCGTCGTGGCGGTGGACGAGGATATCGATCCATCGAACGAGGCGGCCGTCTTCTGGGCCATGTGCTATCGTATGAAACCCCATAAGGATGTGCACATTGTGGGCGGCATGGAAAAAGGACACGCTCCGCCCTTCCTCTACGAACACGAGACAAAAGGCACAGACGTCGTTTCCTATCACCTACCGGCGGACGAATCGGCGATGCTGTGCAACGCAATTCTAAAGGAACCATTCCCGCCTATTTCCTTGCCCAAGCGCGAGTACATGGAGAACGCCAGGAAGATCTGGGAGGAACTCGAATTGCCCAAGCTCAGACCCCAGATGCCGTGGTTCGGTTACTCCCTTGGCCAGTGGGACGATGAGCTGGATCAAGAAGCGGAGCTCGCAGTCCAGGGACGGCATTTTGAAACCGGGGACAAGCTGAAAGCCGCTAGGGTCAAGGCGAAATAGGCCGCGATTTACGTTTTGCAGCGCAGGAGTGAAGCACGCGGCCGGGGCCATATGCCCCGGCCGTTTTTTTATGGCGAGCGGTAACGCCAGAGTTGGGGAATGGCGCTGCAGATCGCGAAGATCATAACAAAGCAGAGGGCGCTTCCGAGGAGCAGGGCATTGGGGGCGCCAAGCCACTGCGCCGCGACTCCGGCAAGTATTGCGCCCAGCCCATTGGTTGCCTGGGCGAAGACGGTGATCAAACTCGATGCTCGTCCCAGCATGCCGTCAGGCGCCAAAAGCTGCACCACCGTCCGCCGGATAGCGACGCTCAGCGCGTCGGTGAATCCGAGGATGAGCACGGCGAGCAGCGCCATCCAAAACCAACTGGATAGCCCCAACAGAGCCAGGCTGGCCGCAAAGATAAGCGCCGCGATTATGACCAGCACGCCCTTGCGTTTCACGTCACCGATGGAAAGCAGTGCCATGGAACCCAATATGGCCCCGAGCGATGGCGCGCCGTACAGTAGCCCCAAGCCCGATGCTCCCGTCTTGAAAACGTCGGCGGCGAAGATTGGTAAGATGGGCCGGTAAAAGCCGACGAGCACTACGCCGAAGTCGAGCAGGAAAAGCGACAGGATGATGCGCTGGATCCAGATAAACTCGATGCCTTCAACGATGGCGCGCAGATTGACGCGACGCCGTTCGCCTTCCGGTTTGCCGGACGTGCGCATGGATAGAATGGCCAGCGCACCCGGCGCCAAAATCAGAATCGTGGCAAAGTAAGTTGTGGCCAGGCCCGTGTGGTCGATCAGGACGCCTCCGAGCGCCGGGCCGAAAAGAAAACTGGTTTGAATGATGATTGTGTTCAAGGTGACGGCATTCATCAACAGCGACTGCGAGACCAGGCGGGGGATGAGGGCGGAGCGAGCCGGCCAGTTGAAGACGTCCACCAGCGCGCCGAAAAAGCCAAGGGTGTAAATATGCCACACTTGAATAACGCCGGTCAGGGTTAAGATGGCCAAGAGCAGGCTCGGGATCAGTTGAATCACGGTTGTTACGATCAGCAGCTTCTTGCGGTCGAAGGCATCCGCAAAGGCCCCGGCGAAAAGGCCGAAAATGACGAACGGAAAGGCTTGAAAAAAACCTGTGAGGCCCAAGTGCAACGCGGAACCGGAGATGTCGTAAACCTGGTATAGACTGGCCACGTTGCGCACCTGGATTGCCAGGGCGTTCACCACGCTGGCGCACCACAGGAGCCGGTAATCGCGAATCAGGAGGGATGACCACGGTCGGATGGGTTGGCTTGCGTCGCCGGCGGAGTTCATCTCAGTGTGACTTTTCAATTGCCTAGCGATGCAAACCTGTCGTTGGCGAAGCAGGCCCGGGGATCTTTGCGCGGGCAGGACTCGCCGTCAGGGTAGGATCGCGGTAGACCAGAGGGTGGCGCTCAATCACGGTTTCACGGCTCGCCATCCCGGCTCAGCGCCGCTAGCGCGACGAGCCAACGGGAGAATCCTCCAGTACGCCGCGAGAGTCGGCCTCGGCCAGCACGGCCTCGATGGTTTTCACAAGGTTGCGAGCGGCTTCCACGCTCAATTCAACGGCCACTCGGGCTCCGGGGCCACGGGCCTCATTGACGAAATCAATATTCAGCGCATGTTCGAGGGGCATGTCGTAGGGATGGTCGTATGAGACATTGACCTCGCGCAATTCAAACCAGTCCTGTCCTTTTTTACCGCGGCCCTGGATTTTTGCCTGCTGGGCGATCATCGTGCACATGAAGTATCTCCTTTCTCTAAGGCTTGAACCGCCGGTTATCGCAGATGCGTTTCGAGAAATGCAAGCAGCTTTTTCCAGCCGTCCACGGCCTGCTCTTGCCGGTAGGCAGGGCGATCGTAATAGAAGAAGCCGTGGCCCGCGCC
>JBFJTQ010000650.1:0-2690 GCA_041625275.1 Binatia bacterium
AGTCGTCGAGCGGGCTGCTGCGCTTGCCGGAGCCTAAACGCCCTTTAGCCGAAAGCGAGAGAAGAAGTTCCACATCTCGCTGTTGGCATCAATGACATCCGTTGAGGGCCCGAGCAACTTGGGCAAATACTTTGGTTTTCCGCCGGGCCACACATGGCCGGGACCGGTGAGTTTCCAGAGAACCACCTCGCTGCCATCCCGGCACCGCTGGAAATCAATACGTGTAGCTGTGTGCTCTGGAACTGATCCGCGCGCGCGGCGAGCGACCATCGAACCGTCGCGCGCGCAGCCATTATGTTCCACCCAGCGGGCAATCACGTCATCGACTTTGGGATGAAACACGCGGCTATTCGTCAGGGGAAAGGGCGGTCCGAGTCCGCCCCCATAGAGCGCCCGCGGATCGTCGACGCTGTGAAAGTGCATGACCGGCACCGGCCGGGGTGCTAGGATCTTGTCGATCACCATAGCACCAGCCACCGGCGCGATGGCGGAAAAATGCTGCGATGCTTCGGAGGCCAGCCGGTATGCCATCATGGCGCCGTTGGACAGGCCCGTCGCGTAAATCCGGCTGCGATCGATTGGAATCAGTTCGCCAAGCCGCTGCAAAAGCACGATCACAAAGCCGACATCATCGACCCGGTTTGCCGCCGCGTACCCACAGCAGGAACCGGCGTTCCAGGTGAGCAGACGGTAGCGAAGAGGCCCCGTGCCATTGGGATAGACGGCAACAAATCCTTCACGATCCGCGATGCGGTCCATAAGCGAGTAAGCCTGCTGATTGGCCGCGTGGCCTCCGCTACCGTGGAAATTAACGACGACCGGCAGGCGATCTCGGAGGGAAGCACGGGGCGGTATGTGAACGATGGCGCTGCGTTCTCGATGATCGTGGTTGAGGTTAAGCGTGTATTCGCCCGGGGCTCGAATTGTAGACGGATTCCCCGCATCCGCGGCTTTCGGAAACGCAAGCACTGCGGCCAAGATACAGAGGCGGAAGATCGCAAATTTGGAGCAAGAGTCTCTTGTGATTCGTGCCGATTGACTCCCTCGCACCGTTCTCACCCAACGGCAATGAAAAAAAGATCCAGGGCCGCTAGGGCGCCAAGGATCACGTACAAAGTGACGATGAGGGCGAGCGTGAAATAATCCCATTGCTGACAGAAGTAGTTCCACATAACGCGCTGCGAGTCGGTCATTCTCAGTAGTATTCGCCGCGACGCTTGAGAGCTTCGAGTTCCTCCCGCTGGCGGGCGAGTTCCTGTTCATTTCGCTGGATTTGCTGGTCCTGAACTACGGCCTGGTTCTCACGGCCTTGCAGCTGGTCGCCGATGAGCGCGCCAGCGCCCAGACCAAGCGCGGCGCCGATGGCCGCTCCGGCGGCCGGGTGCCGAACGGCGGAGCCGATAATTCCGCCTGCGGCTGCACCGCCTAAGGCACCGATCCCCGCGCCCTTCTCCCGCGTTGTCAACGCGCCCCCCGCACAGCCTGCGGCCAAGAGACTGATCAGGGCCGCGCCAGCGATCAAACCGCGAACGATTTCCCCTGCTTCCGATCTGATGTTCATATTGAACACCCTCCTTGTGACTGTTAGACGGTTGAGCCCCGGCTTCGTTTACGGCTTGAGGGTGAGGTAGCAGCTCCCTCTCGGAGCGCCAAAAATCGTCAGGTTTTTCAGGGGGCTAGCGGAGTCTTCTCAGTTCGGCAATGCGCTCGTCAATAGCGGGATGAGTAGAAAAAAACCCTCCGCCCCTACCTCCCGAAACCCGCCTGAGCCAGTTGAGGGTGTCAACCATGACATCTTTGGAGTGCCCAGCGCGACGCAGAATCTCTACGGCATGACGGTCGGCGGCGTATTCCTCGGAACGGCCATAACCGCGGGCAATGAGCGTCCCGGCGATTGGGGTAAGCGCGCCGCTGGCGGGAAACAACTGCTCGAGCACGACCGCACCGAGATTCAATCCGGCGCCTAGAACTTGCGCACGCGCTACGTGGCCAAGATCTTGATGGGCAATTTCATGAGCCAGGACCCCTAGCAATTGCCTGTCGCTCGCCCGACGCAAGAGGCCGGCAGTGACATAGAACTGACACCCTCCCGCATTCGCGGCGTTGATCTCCATGTCATCGATGATTCCCACTCGGACCTCGCTGAGCCGGCAGGGGTGATTCATGGCAGATATCAGCGGCACCATTATCCGCCGCAATCGTTCCGTTTCCCAGACATCGACGCGCCGGCTCGCTTGGGGAAACGACTCGAGCGGCGGCCTGCGCCGACCTGACGACGAAGGCGTCGTGACAACACAAGCGCTAGCCCCCAGCAACAAGGCAACAACGCCGACTGCGAGCAGGTTTCTTGACATGCCTTCCGTCATTTCTCTGCTTTTATGCGTCGGCTTGAGCTCGAACGGCTCAGACCTCCTAACGACCTGCGGAAATGGCCTTTTATGAGGCCGGCGGAGCGGATTCGGTCACCGTGGATTGCACTCCGGTCGTGTCCTCAACGAGCTCCAGGTAGACACTGCCGAAGATAATTTTGCTGCTCATCTTGATGGGCAAGCGCCGTTCGTCCGCAGATATCCAAACGGTGGCTTCGCGAAATTTTTGAGCATAGCCTTTTTTGGTCGTGTTACGAACCCTGGGGACGATGCGGAATGCGTCAATCACCTCACCGGAGGCCATTTCGACGGGTTCTTTGC
>JBFJTQ010000651.1:0-2688 GCA_041625275.1 Binatia bacterium
CCACGCGTGGCGTCGCTTTTTCACATTCCGGCGTTGAGAAGAACTCGCTCGGTTGGAAACGGAATAGGTTGGCAATAGCGTTGGAAGGAAAAACCTCTTGCTTCATGTTGAAACGCATGACGAGGTCGTTATAGTACTGGCGCGCAAATGCGATCTGGTTCTCCGTGGTCGTGAGTTCTTCCTGCAGACGCAGGACGTTTTCGTTGGCCTTCAGCTCCGGGTAGTTTTCCACAAGGGCAAAGACTTTGCCCAGCAACTGCATCAGGCCGGCCTGGGCCTCGGCGGTTTCCTTGACGCCCGTCGAAGCCATCGCTTTGCTGCGCGCTTCGATGACTTTTTGCAGCGTATCCTGCTCGTATTTCATATAGCCCTTGACGGTCTCGACCAGATTCGGAATGAGGTCGTAACGCCGCTTCAGTTGGACGTCGATCTGTTTCCATGCGTTTTGGATTTGATGGCTGAAAGCCGTGAGCTGGTTATAGGTCCATATGACCCAGATCACCGCCGCGAACAGGATGCCCCAAATCAGCCACGTCATAGGCCGCGCTCCTTTCCCAGTTCATCACGGATCAAGATGGCTTTGCTGACTTCACTGATGCTGGCGACCCCCGTCATACAAAGTACCCTTTTGATCTCTTCACTGAAAATGGCGAAGACTCGCTCAACGCCGCGGGCGCCCAGGGCCCCGACCCCCCACGCAATCGGTCGGCCCGAGAGCACCGCCTTGGCGCCAAGCGCCATTGCTTTAACGACGTCTCCGCCGCTGCGAATGCCGCTGTCGATCAAAACCGGCACCGCACCGCCGACGGCGTCGATCACTTCAGGCAGAACTTCCAGTGCGGCGCGGCTGTAGTCCAAAATTCGGCCGCCGTGGTTGGAGACGACGACGGCATCGGCACCCGCATTGACCGCGATGCGCGCGTCGTCCGCACTCATGATGCCCTTCACCGCCACGGGCAAGGACACCTGCTGTTTCATCCATTCAATATCTTGCGGCGCTGCCTTATGCCCTCTTCTAGGCTTGCCGTCTTTGGTGGACAAAGGCACTTCGTCGCCAATCTTCACCGGGCGCACCGTGTCCATGGTGATTCCCACGGCCGCGAAGCCGAGCTGTGCAGAAAGCTTTGCATACCGACTCACCTCTTCCTTGCCTCGGTTCATATAAGCCATGAACACCAGCGGCGCGCTCGTTGCGTCGCGCCAGCCCTTCGGATCGAACTTGGCTGCCTCGCTGGCGAAGATCATGGCCCCGGCCCGCCCCGCCCCGATGGCGACTTCACGTTCGGCGTTGTCCCCCATCAAACTAAAGCTCCCGATCGGCGCGACGATGACGGGAAGCGGCAGCTTGCAACCGAAGAGCTCCACGGAAATGTCGGGATCGGTGATGTCATGAAAGATCCGCTGCCGGAAGAGATAGCGATGAAACACCCGGGTGTTTCGATTGAACGTCGCCCTGGTTTCCGCGGCACCGTTGAAATGATTCCAGGCCTCGACAGGAATGGTCCGCCGCGCCATTGCCCGGAGCTCACGCAGCCCCATGTGTTCTAAAGGCTTTTCCATCATAGAAATTCCATTCGGTAAGACCATCTCCCGACGGTCACTGCGGAAAAATCGCAGATCAAGAGACGTCACCGCTCCTTTCGTTTCGATCAGCTCAAGGTCTTCGACTCTCGGTTCTCCCCGGCTCGCTCAGCCGCCGCTGCGCCTCAATGCCCCGCTTTTGCAAACTCGCCGCGAGCGACCGGCTAAAATTAGGTGAGTCAACTGCCACCGCGGCCGCCTCCCCTGCATTATACATTTTTTCGCCCATGAAGGGTTAGCATAATTCACGGCTGCATCCATCGATATCCTCTGCACTTCCACGTAACGCAAACTTTGATCTGAGAGCTTTTTGTTAGTGGAGCGCTCCCTTTCCAGGACCGCGCAGGAGCCCGAAATCTATAGTGACCTCTCTGAGGAGTCAATCGTGGCGGGCCAAGCGCGGCAGTCGCAATGATTGCGAACTTTCATAGCGACGATTTCTTAGGATCTCAGCGGTGTGCATGGACGCCTTTCCGCTGGCCACTCCAGGCCCGCAGTTTAAAGGTCTTCGCCAAGGATCGACTCCTTGCCTGCGGCCCGGAAGCGGTGTTTTGAGAGTCGCGCAGGAACGCCGCTAGGGTAGCTCCGCGAGCAATCTGCCGTATCCCCTCCTCGGCTGCCGCACATGGAGCCGCCTTTGGATCTCCCAACATTGGGCGACCCCGGGATGAATGACCGGGATTTGGAGATCCTCTTCTAGCTCTTCGATGATATCCAAGATACGCATCTTACCGCCCTGAAAGTAGATGCCGTCGGCATTGCGGTGCTGCAACAGAAGTTTTTTGGTTTGGTGGTAGATGTCCTTCGAAGACAGTCTGCCCACATCCTCCCAGGGGCCGGGAAGCTTCTCCAATCCGAGCACCTGGAAACCCGCGTCGGTGAAATATCTCGCGACAATGCTCGTGTCGTCAAAGTCGTAGCCGACACCCACGAAGTTTCTAATTTTAAGGGCGTTCATCGCAGCAATCTGACTCATCCCAGACGTGAAAATTGGAATTTTGAACCGCTTTTCCCATTTCGCAACTAGCTCCCCCTCGCCTAAGTAACCAAGAAGCATAAACGGCGGTGTCCCCGCCGGATGAATGAGATCGACCTCATCTTCCGCCA
>JBFJTQ010000652.1:0-2682 GCA_041625275.1 Binatia bacterium
CTTTAACCGAGAAACTTGAGCTGACCTTTAAGAAGCTGAGAGGTCAAGGAAAGATCAGTGAGAGGCATATTGACGATGCTTTACGCGATGTTCGATTGGCATTGCTGGAAGCCGATGTCCATATAAACGTCGTAAAAAAGTTTCTCGACGCGGTAAAAGCCAAGTCTCTGGGGCAGGAGGTGCTGCTGAGCCTGACCCCCGAGCAGCAATTCTTAAAAATCGTCAGGGATGAATTAGTCGCGCTTTTAGGCAACACCCACCAGGAGTTGGATCTCAAAGCATCGCCTCCGGTGGTCATTATGCTAGTGGGCCTGCAAGGTTCCGGCAAAACAACCACACTGGCCAAGCTCGCTCGGCATCTTAAGAAGGAAAAAAAACGCAGCCCCTATCTCGTCCCCGCAGACGTGTACCGCCCCGCCGCGATTGAGCAGCTGAAAATCTTGGGAAGCGAACTCGGCATCCCGGTTTACGACTCCAATCCGACCATCTCTCCCGTGCTGCTTTGCCGGCAAGCCCTCGAAGAAGCCAAGAAGCGTTTCTCCGATGTCCTTCTTATCGATACTGCCGGCCGATTACATATCGACGAAGAGTTGATGGAGGAGTTGACAGGCATCAAAGACGCCGTCCGACCCCATCAGATTTTATTTGTCGCCGACGCGATGACGGGTCAGGACGCGGTAAATCAGGCCCTGGGCTTCGACGCGAAGCTCGGCCTCTCCGGCGTGTTGCTCACCAAGCTGGACGGTGATGCCAGGGGCGGCGCCGCGCTTTCCATTCGCGAAATGGTCGGCAAACCCATCCTCTTTTCCGGCGTGGGTGAAAAGCTGGAGGCGTTAGAGCCATTTTATCCGGACCGCTTAGCCTCCCGAATACTCGGCATGGGAGACGTTCTTTCGCTGATCGATAAAGTCCAGCAGAATGTTGAGGAAAAGGAAGCCGCTCGATTACAGAAGGCCTTTCAAAAGCAACAGTTCACCCTTGAGGAGTTTCAGCTGCAGTTGCAACAGATCAAACGCATGGGCTCTATGAACAGCCTGATCGAAATGATTCCGGGAGGAAAAAAGCTCGCCTCTCAGGTGGACGCGGAACAGGCAGAGAAGGAATTGAAACGGGTGGAGGCTATCATCAATTCCATGACGTTCCAGGAGCGACGTAATCCGGCAATTTTGAATGGCAATCGCCGCCGCCGCATCGCTAGCGGCAGTGGCACCACCGTCACCGATGTCAACCGGCTAATGAAACAATTCATGGAAATGAAAAAAATGATGCAGCGGGTAGGCAAGCTAGGCGTAGGATCGCTTTTCAGCCGAATGCCCAACCCCTTCTAATGGCAAAGGAAAAACAAGCATGAGTGTAACGATTCGTTTAAGCAGACATGGTGCGAAGAAAAGGCCCTTCTATCGAATTGTGGTCAGTGACCAACGTTTTCCGCGTGATGGCCGCTACATCGAACAAGTCGGGACTTATGACCCCAGCGCCACCAGTGGCGGACTCAAGTTCGATCGCGATAAAATTGAGAATTGGATCAAGAACGGCGCCCAACCGAGCCAAACGGTCTCGCAGCTCATTAAGAAAGAGAAAAAAGCCAGCTAAATATTCCGAAAGGAGGTTATCTCCTTCATGAGAGATTTAGTGGATTTTCTAGCCAAGTCCTTGGTCAACAAGCCGGATGCTGTTGAAGTGAAAGAGACCGAAGGAGACACCGCGTCCGTCCTGGAATTGCGAGTCGCCAAAGAAGACTTGGGGCGGATAATCGGTAAACAAGGCAGAACGGCGAAATCGATCCGCACAATCCTAAATGCGGCTGCGTCGAGAACCAACCGTAAAGTAGTTCTCGAAATCGTTGAAGAACGGTAAGCCGTTCTCCTTCGCCATACCGGTGTCGGCGCGAATGGTTCCCATTGGGGATGTCGTTACGACTCACGGGCTCGATGGTTGGTTTAAGGTAAACCCCTTTAACCCGGAAACCACTGCGTTAGAGACGGTTTGTTTAGTTTATCTCGAGCGCGCTGGCAACCATTCGGCCTACCGGCTCGAGGCGTCGAAACGCCAGAATCGTCAAATTCTCGTCAAACTCGAAGGCGTTGACGGAATAGACGCCGCTAAGCAAATCGTTGGAGCCACACTTTGTGTGACCGAGGATTCCCTGCCTGCGTTGGAACCGGGCCAGTATTATCATTTTCAAACTATCGGGCTTGAAGTATTCGATGTTCAGGGCCATAGGCTCGGAACGATAACTCGAACTTGGTCCGCCGGAGGCGGGGAAATCTACATAATAACTGGCCGCGGCAAGGAATACATGATACCGGCGGTAAAAGAAATCGTCGAGCAGATCGACTTTGACCAGAGAAAAATGATAATTAACCCTCCGGACGGACTTTTGGATCTTTAGTCCCCTTACTTCTTATATAATACCGCTGAGCGGCAACGAGCTTCCTGGTTCGAGTTCAATGATCGAGGGCGAAATCCACTTCCGGTCGTTGAACTCGAACTTTAAAGCCCAAAGCTGATGATCAATTTCACTATCGTCTCCATTTTCCCACGGATGTTTGAGTCTTCGCTTGGGCATAGCATTCTCAAAAAGGCACGGGAAAAAAATTTGATCTCCATCGGTTTTGTGAACCCGAGAGATTACGCCACTGACCGCCATCGGACGATGCCCATCGAGGGTGTGCAGTTCCA
>JBFJTQ010000653.1:0-2667 GCA_041625275.1 Binatia bacterium
GCTGATCTGCCAGCGTCGGCACTGCAAACGGTAGCCCCTTCGCCCAGGCAAAACGTTCCTCGGGAGACATGCCCCAAGGATTGCCCGCGCGCTCCATGTGATTGTACGTATTCTGCAATCCCTTGGGAAACTCTGCCGCTCCCAAGACACGCTCACGGCGCACGTCGAGGATATGGAGCATCTGTTCGTTGCCCACCGGACAGACTTCGACGCAGGCGTTGCAAGTGGTGCAAGCCCATGCCGATTCTTCGTTGAGCGCGAAATCGAGTAGAGGCCGGGGACTTTCCTGGCCCTGGGCAAAGCCGGCAAGGTTGCTATTGAGCTCGTAGCGTTCGTTGATCAGGATCGCCGCCGGGCTGAGCGCCTTGCCGGTAACATTGGCCGGACAAACATCCTGACAGCGATTGCACATGATGCAGCTGTAGGCGTCCAACAGCCGCGGCCAGCTCAAATCCTCCAGTTTCGCCGCACCGAATACTTCTTCCTTTTCGAAATCCATCGGCTGCAGCACGCCCGGCTGGTCTTTTTTTAGCGCCAAGTTAATCGGCGCCATGAAAATATGAAGATGTTTGGAGCGCGGAAAGTAGGGAAGAAATACCAAGATCGATCCAAGCGAGCCCCACCAAAAGACATGGTTAAAAATACCCAGTTGATCGGCAGCGAGGCCTGTGAACAGCGTTGCCAACAGTGAGCCGACGGGCTGAAACCCATCGCTCCCCTGCTGGGCCAATTGAGTCGCCTTGAACATGAGCCGGCAACCGACGTGAAACGTAATAAAAGCCGCCACGACCATGGAATCCCTAAACATGCCGCTGCGAACTTCTGGTGCCACCGGAGTTTGCTCCGCGAAGGCGAAGTCTTGCGGGCGAACGGAAACTCGGCGCAGCATCATGGCGCCAATGCCGACAAGCACAGCGACCGTCAGCAGATCGGCGGCCAAATTAAACGGACTCCACATCCCGCCACGCGCGTGCATGACCAAGAAGCCCTCGAGAAAATCGACCAAGTTAACTAAGAAGTAAAAAATGAATCCGTAGAATATGAGCGCGTGAAAGAACGAAACCAGCGGCCGCGCCTTAAAAACCGATTGTTGAGTCAACACGCTCCATAGCGCGCGCCGAATCCGCTGCGGAAGATCGTCAAAACGCCCATCGGGTTTACCCCGCGCGATGGCGCGATAGACATCATAGAACCCTCTGGCGGCGAAATACCCCGACCCGATGACTAAGAGCAAAAAGAGAATTTTTTCCAAAGTCGTCAACATAGCAGTGACAGCGACCTCCCTTTCACTCCTGTCTTATCTTTGCCGAAAATAATCTGCAAAAGGAATGTCGGAATGATTTGCTGGCTAGAGCTCTACGCCACACAGCCTCCCCCTCCACAGTAGCGCCTCCTAGTTTTCTTGGCGCAGCGCACGACTTCAACCCGATGCAACAGGTGCGCGGGCGCTGAGCGATCGGCATGGCCGAATTGTCTCAAGGGTGAAACCCGAGCCGGCGCGAAAGCTCGCTGCCCGCCTTGAGTAAAGCGGGCGCGATTTCGTTGTGAATCGAGTGGTCGGTGAGCCGATGACTCGGCCCGACCACTGCCAAACTGCCCACCAGCGAACGGGTATAGTCGCGGATTGGCACCGCCGCGGCGCTCACATCGGCAATAAACTCGCCGAATTCGACCGCATAGCCAGACTCGCCGATCTTGCTCATATGGTCGCGCAAAAGGTTTCGGTCAACGACGGTCTTATCGGTGTATCGTTGGAGAGTCTCCGGAAGGTCTTGGCCAGCGCTTGCTTCCGTTTCGAACACCAGGTGAACCTTGCCTGCCGCCGTACAATGGGCCGGCAACACGGTCCCCAGAAACGACACGGCCCGTACCGCCCGTGCCGGCTCGACGAAATCGAGCGGAATGATCGAGCTGCCTTTACGCACTGCAACATAGGTGCTCTCCTGGGTGGTCTTCGATAATTCGCGAAGGATCGCCCTGGACTGCAGGAGTAGCCCCATTTGGTGAATAAATGTCTGACCCAACTGCAAGCACTTCAACCCCAAACGATAGTTTTCCGTGATCTTATTCTGCTCGATATAGCCACGCGCTTCGAGAGTCGCCAACAAACGGAAAACATTATTCTTGTGCAATTTGAGCCGCTTGCTCAGCTCGGTGACGCCGATCTCATCGACATTACCGTAGAACTGCTCCAAGACGTCGAGAGCGTGCGAAACCGATTGGATTACGTAATTGGCTTTTTCTCGGCGAACCATGTTTCCTCCGCGAAAATATTTACCCGATTTCCCGGCCGTTTTCTGAGCAAATTAACGACAGGGGCAAAAAAGCGTTTTAACGTAACCCAGAGAGTTTCGCTTGTCAAATCATGCCCTAGAAAAAACCTAAATTAACTCGTTTTCTTGAGGCGATGGGCCGGAACGGCCCGCATCATAGGGGGCAAAATCAACCAACGTCCCAATTGAGCGTGTTCAGGGTACACCACCTCAGCAGGCCAGGGGGCTGGATGCCGCTTGACCGCCTACCAGCGATTCGGCAGAATGGCCGCAATGGATGGCTTTTTGTCACGGCTGCATGTGCTCTTGGGCTGGTGGCGCTGGTGCAACCAACCTTGTCTGCACCATGGCTGAACCCCATCGAGGAAAAAATGCGAAAGGGCCATAGGTGAAA
>JBFJTQ010000654.1:0-2651 GCA_041625275.1 Binatia bacterium
CCTCGACCGCATTGTTAGCTCCCTCGGAGATTGTTGGATGAACACGGAAGCGGAGTCTATGATTTCACGCAACTGGCTGGACCGGATAGCAATTCTGATTTTACTCGTTCAGATACTTTTTTTGACGGGCTGCGGGGCCAGGACGTTCAAAGCTTATACGGGAATCGAGCGCTCGCCGGCGGAGGTTGCGATCATTAGGCCTGATCCGGCTTTTGGAATACTGGTTCGCATATACAGCGTAGATGGAAACAGCGTCACCGGCGGAAGCGCAGATTTAGGGACATTCCCTCGCGAAGTTGTCGTGCTCCCCGGGCCCCGTACTGTTCACGCTCAGGTTGGTTGTTGCGGCGTGGTAACGGACTATTGGGGCCGGGTCACGATATCGTTTCGCGCTGATGCTGGACGATCGTACGTAATCTCTGGAGGAGAAAGGAGCGGCAAGAAGGGCATATGGGTGATTGACGAACAAACAGGCGCTATTCTCGCAGAGACTCCCTTCAGCCGATAATTGATTATCGAAAGCAGTGAACGGCATATGGAAGCAGTTAATCTAAAGCCATGGCACCTCAAAATCGCATTCGCTGTTCTAGGCTGGCGGACTGCACCCACCCCCTTAACACGGACGCACGCAAGGGCGGCGTTCGCCGATTAGCGTCAACGTTAACCAGACGAATAGTTATTTGGTAGGAACGACTCGATCTTACATATTGCTCTACATTTCATCGTTCCGGCGATCGTCGCCGCTGTGATCTTCAGGCGGGACGGGAAACTGGCCTACTTCGTCATGATCACCACGATGCTCGTGGATCTCGATCATCTCCTGGCCGAGCCGGTGTACGATCCGAACCGCTGCGGCATCGGTTTCCATCCGCTCCATGGGTTCCTGCCTATAGCGCTATACGTTTTGCTTTGTTTCATTCCGAAGACACGCTACGTTGGCATCGGATTGGTGATTCACATGGCTTTGGACTCGCTGGATTGTAAAGTAACCAACAGTGTCTGGTTTGTTTAGCCGCTCGAGTCGAAAGCTGATTTATGACGGTCAGACGACCCCATGTTGGAAAATGTTCTATGAATGAGTCTGTTCAGGCAGGTCTGACGGCGGAGTACGGCCGCTACGACGGTCTAGGGCTGGCGGAGTTGATCGCGAAAAAGCTCATCGCGCCGATGGAGCTGCTTAACGCCGTGCGCGGGCGGATCGAGGCGCTGAACCCGCGCTTGAACGCGGTGACACAGCTTTTCTTCGATAAGGCGGAGACGCAGATCGATCAAGGCCTCGGCGATGGCCCATTCAGAGGCGTGCCCTTTGCACTCAAAGATCTCAGCCAGCAGCTCGCCGGCACTCCCACGACATCCGGCAGTCGCCTCTTCAAGGACAGCGTGCTTGACTTCGACAGCACGCTCGTCCAGCGCTACAAGAAGGCCGGACTGATGATCTTCGCAAAGACGACGACGCCGGAGCTTGGCGTGTCGATGTCGACGGAGTCGGCGCTGTACGGGCAAACACACAACCCGTGGCGCCACGAGTGCACGCCGGGGGGGTCCTCCGGCGGAGCGGCGGCCCTCGTGGCAAGCCGCATCCTGCCCATGGCCCATGGGAGCGACGGCGGCGGCTCGATACGGATACCGGCATCATGCTGCGGCGTGTTCGGGCTTAAGCCGACGCGCGGACGGGTGCCGTTGGGACCCGCGCAGATGGAAGGATGGAATGGTCTGTCGGCGCATCATGCGCTGACGATTTCGGTGCGCGACAGCGCCTCGCTGCTCGACGCCGTGGCGGGCCCTGAGACGGGCTCGCCCTACTGGGCACCGCCTCGCCGCCGGTCATTCATAAAAGAAGTCGGCGCGAAACCCGGAAGACTACGCATCGCGCTGTGGCTGACGCCGCCGCTCGGCGCGAAGCTTTCCTCCGAATGCCGCGAGGCGGCGCTGGCAGCCGCCCGGCTCTGCGAAGAGCTGGGACACCGGGTGGAAGAAGCGCAACCCGCGCTGGATTTTCACGCGTTATCCGAAGCCTTCGCGGCTGTGCGCAACGTTTCCATCGCGCGCATGCTGGAAGACCGCGCCCGATCGCTCGGACGTTTATTGACCGAGGAAGACCTGGAGCCGGTGACCTGGGACTTTTATCGAGCGGGCCTGCGCGTAACCAGCGTGGATTACTCGCGGGGAATCGCCGCGTGCCATCAGGCCGGCGTGGCGATGGCGAAGTTTCATCAAGACTACGAACTCATTTTGAATCCGACTCTGGCCAAGCCGCCCCTGCCGCTCGGGGCTTTGAGTCTCTCGCGGCCGAACGTGGACGGATTTCTGGCGGAGGTAACGGCGTTCAGTCCCTATACCCGTCTCTTTAACATGACCGGTCAACCGTCGATGTCCGTCCCGCTGCATTGGTCGTCCGATGGACTGCCCATCGGCATGATGTTTTCCGCGCGCTTTGGAGACGAGGCGACGCTGTTCAGGCTGGCGGCGCAACTCGAGGAGGCGAGGCCCTGGGCGAATCGGGTGCCGGCAATTTAGCGATGGATAACAAGCAAGGCATGCATCGCTCGGTACAAATACGACAGCGCAGGGGTGGGAAATGGGGTCAATTCTCTACGGGCTGTTCACACTATTTCGACAGGGTATTCGCGAAATCGCATCGCTTCGGCGAC
>JBFJTQ010000655.1:0-2638 GCA_041625275.1 Binatia bacterium
CCGACGTGATTCTCATCGGCGAGCGCCTTGGCGGCTTCGTCGATGCCTATCATATCGCCCGGCAAAGTTATCGGAAAACGGTGCAAAATCTCTCCCTTGCTTTTGCTTTCAACGGCATTGGCGTCCCTCTCGCGACGACCGGCTGGGTCCACCCGGCGTGGGCGATGATGGCAATGGCTGCGAGTGTCAGCGCCGTTCTCGTCAATTCCTTTGCAGGTAGACTCCTACCCAAAGCCAGGACGAGAAAGCAACCCGAAAAGACCATTGAAACGGACGACGTGGATAAGTTCGATCTTGTAGTTCCCAGCATTCATTGCGAGGGGTGCGTGCAAGTGATCGGTGATGCCCTTGCCCGTATTCCCCAAGTGGTGCGAGTGGCAGGCAAACCGAAGGAGAAACATGTGATTGTCGCCGTTCAAAAGGGATCGCTTTCGCGGGAAATGATTGCCGAGGAGATTGCAAAGCTTGGGCATGTGGTGGACTCATAACCCGCTGGTTTGGTGTATCAGAAGTTCCACTGCCAAAATCGGTGGCCTACTTTCGTCATTCCCGCGAAGGCGGGAATCCAGGTTTTTTTGTATCTCCTGGATTCCGGCTCTCCCATGCATGCGCCCCCTCGGCCGGAATGACGTCCAAATTAAATGACAGATTTCGGAGACACCACACCAGCACTAGTGTCCTAAAACCAAAGTTCGCTGTATAAATTCGTCGTCATTTCGCCAGAAAATCTCCCCTTCCCCTCTTTGCCAAAGAGGGGTTAAGATGCCAGAGAGAAAATTCCCCCTTTGAAAAAGGGGGGAAAAGGGGGATTTGAATTCGATTCGAGTCGCGACCATCATCTGCATTTTTTCAACGAACTTCAGGTACACTACACTAGAGCCGTGCTGATTAAATAAGCACATGGAATTGTATCAAATCATCTTAGTCCCCATCGCGTTTGGTCTTCTGGGTTTCGTAGAACCATGCTCCATCGGAGCAAACATCATCTTTTTAGGCTACTTGGAATCACGTGGGACCTCGCGGACTTGGGAAGCCGTGAAATTTACGCTCACAAGAGCGCTCTTCTTGGGACTGATTGGCCTCGCGGTGGGCGTGGTGGGTCAGTCACTGAGAATGGGAGCCTACTCCTATTCTCTTTTCCTTGGAATCTTATACTTGGCTCTCGGATTCGTCGGGATTTTCTGGCGCTACCGGGGAAGCGGATTGGGGTCCCTCGACCTCGGCCGCTATTTACCGAAAGAAGGCGCCGTACCGTTGGGGGTAATTTTCGGCCTGAGCGCCCCGGCTTGTTCCCTGCCGCTATTTCTCGCGCTTATCGGACTGGGCTCGGTCAAAGGTGATTCGATCGGGTTTCTGACCCTGTTTCTGTTCGGGCTGGCGCTTTCTGCGCCGCTTCTTTGGATTGCCCAATCAGGGAAAGCCGATGAAGTGCTGCGTCGTTTAGGAAGGCTTGCATCGAGAGTCCCCTACCTTGCGGAATTCGTCCTTATTCTCGTGGGCGGGGTGACGATACTCATCTCCTGGAAGCAGTTAGCGATTGTTTAAAGAGCAAAAAAGGAGAGCGATATGCGCAAATGGGCGATAACGGCCGTTGCCTCGCTGATCGCCTTTGCTGGTGTATCCATCGGTTATTACATGAATCCTGCGGGCGTTCCTCCGGTTAAGGCTTACACTGAGGGAAGGGAAGTTAGATTCATTCACACCGAGGCCTCCGATCCCAAAGTCGCCGAGCTTTTGACTCAAATGATGGGGTCTCCGGTTCTCACGGTACCATCGCTTGCCAAAGCGCCTGAATCCATGCTTGCGAACGTCTATGTTTTTAAAAACGGCGTGAGGGGCGATGGACCTTTCGGCTTTCAGCCTGATGTCTTCGACAATCCTCCCGGCATGGATGGCTACAGGCCGTTACGGTCCGTCAACATCGTCACGTGGAACAATGAAAACGCGGCGCGAGAACTCAGGTCAGCCGCCGAAGTCACGGGCGCCGCTGACAAAGGCGAGGTCGCCATTGAGCGGTCTGGTGTGGTCGTGAACATGCCCCTGCTAACATGGCCGGGTGGAAGGCGGTAGGCTAACGCCCTATACCCGATCGCCATCGAGAGAACTCTCATGAATTATCTGATTTGGACCGTCGAACCCGAAATTTCTAGTCCTGGTCCATCTACGCCGCACCCTTACGCGCTCCTGTTCGCCCTAGATATCATCGGGCTATCTCATCCTCTCCAGATGTAACGTCCGGCAAATTCGTGCGGGAGATTCTCTGTCGAGCCTAGCGCAGCATCCTTTTTTGGCTCAGCGGTCGCCGCTAGGCTCGGACACGTGCTCTTCTTTCAGCCGCCTCACGATGCTCGATTCTAAACCCGATCCCCCGGTCTTTCATTCCGGGCCGTTTGCTTTTCCGTTTCGCCCCGGGCCCCGTACCGACAATGCGCCAGATGTGCACGCTCCATTGTGCTCGCTCATTGTCGCCTGCCCCGCCTTGTCCGTCTTACTTTCGAGCATTCTCCGCAGCCGGCAAAACCGCGTTCCATGCCTTGGCCAAAAGGTGCCACAGCTTCTTGCCGGCGAACCCGAAGAACATCACGAACCCGATGAACGGCAGAAAGATCACATAGAGCCCACCCAGCAGCGTGCCCAA
>JBFJTQ010000656.1:0-2635 GCA_041625275.1 Binatia bacterium
AGTGACCCCTTGCTTGTCGATTAAGAAAAGCGTTGGCCAAGCCCACACACCGTAACGCTTCCAGATGAGGAAGTCGTTGTCTTGCACCACGGGGTAGGTTACTCCAAGTTTTTTCGCCGCGGCTCTCACTCGCTCCGAGGGCTTCTCCCAAGGAAACTCAGGCGCGTGAACCCCTACGATGATGAAGCCTCGATGGCTGTATCTGTCATGCCAAGCCCGCAACTGCGGGATTACGTTCCGGCAGTTGATTCATCCGTAAGTCCAGAATTCTACCAGGACAACTTGTCCCTTCAAGCCATCGATAGTGAGCGGCTGGCTGTTGAGCCAAGACCCGCCAGAGATTTCCGGCGCGGGCTTCCCCTGGGCGAACAGCCGACCGCGAGCGCTCCACAGGGACAGAGCCATGAGAGCCAAGATAAGCCCAGTCCATAGAATTGACTCACGCAGCATAGGTCCTATGCGTTCTTTGTTTGAGATGCCCGCCTCGGGCGGGATGAAAAAATATCTTCTGTTAGATACCCAACGAAGCCCATTGGTTGCGGGTACCTGCGCTCATGGGCAGAACGTGTCAGAATGGGTAAAAGTTCCCGAAACCGAAGGTTGGAAGTGGAATGAACACTCGGCGCAGGTAATGCTCTAGGGGGACTAGTAGTTAGTGGACCTGAAAATTGCTGCTTTCACTTTCCAGATCTTCATCGAAGTCAACAGGTTGAGAGACTCTCCTGACGAGTTCTACCAGCGCAAGCCGAGCCATTTTGTAAGCTTCTTTATCGTTGTTCGAAAATTCAAAGGCGACTTCGCCCGCAGCGGCAATCAAGTCGCCGAGGGGTGTATCGATTTTTTTGCTTCTCTCTTCCATTAATCTGCCTCCCGTGTCCAGGGTTACAGCCTCCCGTTTACGGCTTGTCGGCAGCTTTTTTCCCGTTCGGTCGGTTTTGCCGTGCGGAGCCGAAGCGACCCTTGTAACCGTTAGACGCTTCATGGGGTAAAAAGGTTTAAAGAATCGGGGGATCAATAGATTTCCAAATCAAAAAAAGAGTAGCCGGAATGCGCAAACGGCACTCTCGTGGCCAGGGCCTCGCGCCCCCAACTTTTACTATTTAAAACAGGGGGTTTCGTCGTGCGCGTTGGTATTCTTCCTCGCGAATGTAGCCCACGGTCGCAAGGCGGCTGAGGATCAAATTCCTTCGGTAGAGAATTCTTCCGTCCCGGGAGTTGCGCGGACTTGGCAGCATGGCGGCAAGGGTTGCCGCTTCAACGGCGTCGAGGTTTGCAGCGGATTTGCCGAAATAATGGCGGGCCGCGGCCTCTGCGCCGTAGATGTTTCGTCCCCATTCCACCACATTGAGATAGATTTCAAAGATTCGCCTTTTTGAGAGCGCCCGTTCGAGTTGCCAGGCGATGATGATTTCCTTCAATTTTCGCAAGGGATTTTTTGAAGGGGTCAAGTAGAGATTTTTGGCAAGCTGCATCGTGATCGTGCTCCCCCCACGTTTGAAACTCATGGTCTCCCAGTCTTGCTTTATCGCTTCCTTAATTTCCCGGACATCGACCCCCGGATGGCTAAAAAATGACGCGTCTTCGCTCACAAGAATGGCTTTTTTCAAATTCTCGGAAATGGCCCCATAGGATACCCAAATCTGTTGCCGGGGCTCGCGCAAGCCCTTTAGCCTGTATTCTCTATCCCGCAACTCCATGAGCGCGGTGCTCCTGGGGTTGGCTTTCACGAGTGCCGTTACGTCGGGTAGAATCATGTACACATAGGCCAATAACCCCACCAAGAGGGTGATCAGGAGACTCTTATACAAGAGTTTTTTCATGGGCCGCTAAGAACCTCATGGCTTTGGACGTCATGGTGGTTACGGGGTAGCGACGAAGGGCATGAGGACGGATCCAGCGCCAGCCAGAATCCGCCGCCGCATTGGAAATTGCGCGGGGGAGGTCAATAAGAAACAGCGGCGAGCGGATGCGCCGGTCGGTGATGCTATGGCGAATTTCCCCAATGCGGCGCAAGGGCGGGATCGGCGCCCCCAAACCGTCCAAGTGCTGCCTGATCGCGCTCCGCAAGCTCCGGTGGCTCGGCTTCTCGCCACCCGGAAGCTCCCACAACTTTGCGAGAAGCCCGCTGGGTGGTCGCAGGCGAAGCAGGATCTTGCCATTGCTGCGAACAATCGCAAGGGGCCACACGACGTCTTTTGTAAAGCTCGTTCTTTTTCGCGTCGTTTGTTGCTTGTGCATCCCATTTCTGCCGCGCGCGGCGCAGAGGCTCGCGACGGGACAGCATGGGCAACGCGGTTGCCTGGGAACGCAAATGGTGGCGCCAAGTTCCATCAATCCCTGATTGAAGTACCCGGGCCGTGATCTGGGCACGAGTTGCTGAGCTGCGGCGTGTATCTGTCGCTGAGTTTTAAGATCGAGCAGGCGGCCGAGGACCCGGCGAGCGTTGCCGTCAACGGCAGGATAACGCCTATGAAAGGCAATGCTGAGCAAAGCACCGGCGGTGTAATCGCCGATTCCCGCCAACGAACGTAGCTTTTGATAGTCTGCAGGAATCTTCCCGCCGTGTTCACACACAATCTGCCGCGCAGCCTTCTTGAGATTTTCTGCCCGCTGGTAGTATCCGAGCCCGGACCAG
>JBFJTQ010000657.1:0-2622 GCA_041625275.1 Binatia bacterium
ATCCCTGAGTTGTCGTTCACTTGATCCATCTCGGCTAAGCGAACGGTGATTTTCTGCAGGCTCAAGAGGCACTCTTGTCTTCCGAGTACTTCCACTTGAAGTTCCTATTTCTATAAGCCTCATCCGGCATGAGACTCTTCAAGCCGCTCTTCGCCAGCTCGTCTTCAAACTTTTTTCGGATCCACGGATCTTCATCTGGGTATTCGATTTGGTTTGCCGGGTCGTCCTCATACGCAACTGTCAACTTTTCACCTTTACTGTTGGTGAAAAAAGCGTTGCCCGTCGGCATGCCGGTTGGCGCGTGCAGTGCGAGATACCGGGCCGGGGAGCGCCCTGGATTGAAGTGCTGATGCCACCAGTTATTGGGGGGGACGAAGACGCTTCCCTCATGCCAGGGAAAGACAACCTTGTCGGCCCCTTGCTCCGGCCACATGATGGAATAGCCCTCCCCCGCGAGAACGAGAACAACGACGCCCGGTCCATGCCGATGAGCCTTCTTGTAAGTCCCGGACGGAAAAACCGACATGTGACTGACGTGCAGGGATCGGGGAAAGGATATCCAGACGACATGCCCGCCTGCTCCTCTTTCCTTCAGGGCCTCAAGCCTGTACCAGGACAGCATGTCGGAAAAAAAATTTCCTATCCACACGTCTCTTGGATTTCTGTAACTCGTATCTGTGATCACCACGGTCTTGGAGTAAAGCTGTCCTTCGTCAGCACCATAGAGGACGCTCAGATCAAAGGCCGCGCTTTGAAAATAGAAATCCGGATCCGGAATGGCTGCCATGGCAGTGGGAAGACCGTTGCAATGTAATAACCTGGCTGGCTCGTTCCCACGCATGTTGCTGAACTGGTAAGTATAATTTGCCGGCAGCATGAAGAAGCTGTGTTTCTGCCACTCAAATACTTTCTTTGGCCGATCTCCTGCCCAGATTGTGGTCAACCCCCCACCCCGGATTACATAAACGAGTTCATCGATCGCCATCCTGAAAGGTCGGAGAGTTTTCCCAGGGGGCACCTCCGTGAGGTAAATTGCACTGATGCCCTCTTGGCCCGCCAGCTGTAAGAAGGCCGCGTCGCATTCCCGGTCTTCCCACGTTCCCAGCTTCAGGCTGGCCAGATCCTCCATAAAATAGCCGCGGTAAATAGGCACGTTCAGCGACTCGATCCACCGTTCGTAGGGATGAACCAGGTTCAGCCAAGCGGCTACGTCAGTTGACTTTTCGATTTCCCCCATAACATGCTCTCCGCGGCAAACTGACCCAGAGTCCGAAACGCCTCACTTATCCAGCCCGCTACTAGCACCGGTAAAAGACGCCTGTCAAGGTTGTTTATTGGGCCTGTAGTAGGTCAGCGAAAATGTCACCCCATAATTGTTCAGCGATTCTGTCACCCTTTTGGGTAGGATCTTTTCTGAGAAGGAGGAGATCAGATGAGCGATGGGGAGTGAAGGGTAAGTCAGAGAGAAGTACATCGGATGCATGTGGTGCGGTTGACGTTGGAGGGGCGGGAGAGTGTGGGGAGAGGGGCGAAGCTTTTTGGGATTTTGCCGCGCGTTATCGGGCTAATGTCCTAAACTAAAATCCGTTTGAGAAATCATTGCTAAGGGGCAAGTTTGCCGAGCCAAAGGCAATAATCCCGTCATCGCTTGCCTTTCGCTCGCGTGATTTCTTTTCCCTCAATCGGTTCGATTTCGACCAACGTGTCGAAGAATGCGTAGTTCTCCGACGTGGGGCTGACTAACTCGTGGGTGAGACTGTACGGGTCGCCCGCGGGAAAGTCCCTCACCCACGAACCCTCCGAGATCACGACGATGCCGGGCCTGAGATCGAGGTTGAGCCGGCACTTCAGACTGACGGTCCCGCGGTCGTTCCAAACGCGAACGAGCTGAGAGGGTTTGATGGCGCGAGACTTCGAGTCCCCGGGATTCATCTCTACGACCGGCTCGGCTTCAAAGCGCTTCATTGCGGCCAGGTTGGCGAAAGTGGAATGGATGCGGTGGCGGCTGTGCGAGAACAGCAATGTTAAAGGAAAGCGCTGGTGTAGCGAGTTGTTCGGAGACGCTTCAATGGGTTCGCGGTAATAGGGCAGTTCGGCGCCGTATGGCGCCAGTTCCTCTTTGTAGATCTCGATGCGTTCGGACGGTGTTTTGAAGGTAAGATCCTTGAATGCGACGTACGGTTCGCGCGGGCGGTTCAGGAACACAGCACCCTCGCGCTGAAGCCGATCGAGGGTGATTCCCGCGAGCAACGGGTGGCCCGTTTCGATCATCCCTCTCAAATAGTCTGCCGCAGGGCGATCGAAATATCCGCCGAGCCCCATGTGTCGCGCCAGGCCGGCAAAGATGTGGAAATCCGACTTGCTCTCGCCTTGGGGATCCACGGCTTGACGCTGAAGTTGGAGAAACATGCCCGCTACCAAGTCCTCCTTTTCAAATATGGTGCAGGCGGGGAGAACTATGTCCGCCACCGCTGCGGTGTCGGTCATAAAGTGATCGACCACAACGATGAGTTCGAGCTTGGGCACGACGGCGCTCATGACCCTGCTGCGGTTGGCAGAGGTCTGATTCAATAAGTTCGAGGCGGAAAGCCAGAGCGCTTTGACGGGGTATGGCACGCCGTG
>JBFJTQ010000658.1:0-2605 GCA_041625275.1 Binatia bacterium
GCAGATCTTCTCGCCGTTCTTTACCACGAAAAACAACGGCACAGGTCTTGGCCTAGCCATATGTTATCGCATCATCAAGGAGCACGGCGGTCTCATCCGAGTTCAATCCATTGAGGGGAAAGGAACCACTTTCAAAGTCTCTCTCGTGGTGGCGAAATAATATGGAGCAAGGAAAAATTCTGGTTGCTGAAGATGAGGAGTCTTTGCGCTTCGTCTTAAAAAGGGCGCTGGAAGATGAAGGTTACTGGGTTCAGACCGTTGCCAATGGAGCCGCCGCACGCCACTCGCTGACCGAAACCAACTTCGACGTCGCGCTTTTGGACATTAAACTGCCGGACGTTGACGGTCTTACGGTGCTCAAAGATATCAAAGAAGCGGGAGTCGACACGGCAATGATTTTGATGACAGCGCAGAACACCATGCGCAACGCCATCGGCGCGATGAAGAACGGGGCCTTCGATTATGTCACCAAACCCTTCGATCTCGACGAAGTCATGCTTCTTGTGCAGCGAGCTACGGACAGTCGCAAGCTCAGCCGCGACTTTCGGGAGCTCAAGGAAGAGGTCAAAAAACGCTATGAACCCGGCGTCAATATCATCGGCGCCAGCTCGAGCATGCAAAAGGTGTATAAGACCATCGGTCAGGTCGTGGACACCCATGCCACGATCCTTATCCAGGGGGAAAGCGGCACGGGCAAGGAGCTTGTCGCCAAAACGATCCATTACAATTCGCCGCGCTGGAACCAGCCTTTTATCGCGATTAACTGCGCCGCGATCCCCCGCGATCTGCTGGAAAGCGAGCTTTTCGGCCATGAAAAAGGCGCCTTCACCGGCGCTCTGGATCGCCGCCTCGGCAAATTCGAGTTGGCCGAGGGCGGCACCCTGTTCCTCGACGAAGTCGGCGACATCCCCATGGAACTCCAAACGAAGCTTCTCAGGGTCTTGCAGGACCGGGAGTACACTCGGGTCGGCGGCCGGGAAATTCTGCGCGCGGACGTCCGCATCGTTGCCGCCACGAATCAGGACCTTGATAAGGCCGTGCGAGAAAAACGCTTTCGCGAAGATCTTTATTTTCGGCTCAAGGTCATTCCCATTTACCTTCCCCCACTGAGAGATCGTCGCGGCGACGTCCCGTTATTGATCGGTTACTTCATCGACAAGATCAACCGAGAGATGGGAATCAAGATTTCCGGCGTGTCCCCCGATGCCCTGACCTTATTGGAAGAGCACCCGTGGCCCGGAAACGTGCGCGAGCTTGAGAACACGCTCATCCGGGCTGCGGTCCTTTCCTCGGGTCCCGTCCTGTTTCCCAAGGATTTCACGCTGCAAAACAAACAGACTCCCGCCACGCCCGAACTTGATCAGCTGTCATTAGAGGAAATTATCCGACACAAGCTTGAAGACTATTTCCGCCGCACCGAAGGGGTTGAAGTAGACAACATCTACTCCCTGGTTATTGAGCGCATCGAGAGGCCTCTCATCGAGTTGACCCTCAGGAAAACGCGGGGGAACCAGATCCGCGCCGCGCAGATATTGGGTATCAACCGCAATACCCTGCGCAAGAAGATTACGGATCTGCGCATCGAAATCAAAAAAGAGCCTTCCTAACTCGCGGCACGCGGCTCGTGCGATTGCAAATCTCAACCTTTTGCATAATATGATCCGAGTGAAAATTGTGACTCTTCTCGCGCACTCGAGAAACGATGAGGGTTTGCGATCAATCAACCGCTAAGCGAACACCATGTCTTCCAGGCTGCAAAAACTTGAGCTCCCGCACCTCTACGCCATACTCGACCCTGACCAGACCAAGGGCCGATCTGCCGACATCGTCCTGCGCGAGCTTTTGGACGCCGGAGTGACAATACTCCAGTTGCGCGTTAAACGCATGGCGGCGGCGGCATTTCTGCAACTGGCGAGGCAGGCCCGTACGCTGACCCACGCCTATGGTTGCAAGCTCATTGTCAACGACCGGGTGGACGTCGCCCTGTGGAGCGACGCTGACGGTGTTCACCTCGGCCAAGAAGATTTGCCCTTGCACGTTGGGAGGAAATTGATGGGCGACAAGATCGTCGGGGTTTCCACTCATGCCGTGGCGCAAGCCATCGAGGCCGAACGTGGATCCGCCGATTACGTGGGGTTTGGCCCCATGTTCGGCACTGCCACGAAGGATACCGGCTATAGCGCACGGGGCTTGGAGATGCTGCGCCAAGTCCGCCAGGCGGTGACGATCCCGATTGTTGCCATTGGCGGCATTACTGAAACCAATGTCGCCCAGGTCTGGCAAGCTGGCGCCGATTCCGCGGCCATCATCAGCGATATCCTGACCGCAGACGTCATCGGAGCCAAAGTGAAACGAATTCTCGCTCTCAGCGCAGCCCGGCAAGAAACGGCGACTCGCTCACAAGGAGAACCATGAACCGCCCTGGCTTCGCAAACCCGCCCGAGAACCGTTATTTCGAAGATTATGTTCCCGGCACAGTGCACGAATTTGGCGCGCTCAGAATCGAGGAAGAGGAAGTGCTGGACTTCGGCAGGCGTTTTGTTCCGTTGTCCTATCATATTGACAAGGAAGCGGCGAAGAACAGCATCTATGGCGGCTTGATCGC
>JBFJTQ010000659.1:0-2603 GCA_041625275.1 Binatia bacterium
CCTTTACGTTGGAATGGGACGGCCATGTTCAGGCCATGACGGGGAAACGGGAATTTTGGACCGGTGCAAGCAATCTCCAACTGCGCCAACCGATTGTAAGACTCCCCGAATCGCGTAAAACCTAGCCTATAGAATTTTATCGTAACAACGATCCGAGGGCCCCGGCTTTCTGTATGGTTAGAGTTCAAGGTCGCATTTATG
Organism: Binatia bacterium; assembly: GCA_041625275.1. Taxonomy (GTDB): domain Bacteria; phylum Desulfobacterota; class Binatia; order UBA9968; family UBA9968; genus JBFJNS01. Next base: position 202 of record JBFJTQ010000659.1, read on the forward strand.
AAACGGATTGCATTCGGATTTGGCAGTTGAACAATAGCTCGCAGCCATCAGCGATCGGTGTTGAGCAAATATCTCTCGATCTGAAAACTGATAGCTGACCACTTACAGCCTGAGATGAGATGGGAACCTGGAGTAGCGAAGGCACCGGTGATCTTTGCTTTTCCGGGCAGGGTCGGACCACGCTAGGCCTCCCAATAACACCCCCGCTGCTATCTTTTTCCCGCAGATGGACATGGTTGGACGTGACCATGTAATTGAGCACGGGAAAAAACAACGTTTGTACGCTTCAAGATGGGAGCGACGGGTAAGGTGCCGAACGGAGTCGGGCAAGAAGCAGCGTTGGCACGCGGCACGGCATTTCAACAACAAGTCGCCAGTCCCCTTTACTCTCTAATTAACCCGAGTTGAACAGACGCAACCTGCCATTGGTCCCTTCCTCGGTGAACTTCCAAAAATGCCAGTGTGCCACGCATCGATTGACGAATTGCGCAAAGGCTGTAATCCCTTTATGGTAAAGCCGCCGGTGCTCCCAAAAAAAACGCCAGTACACGGCACCCACGGTTGTTAAACATTTATCCTGAGCCAACGCCCAGAAAAGGTTCCACGTCAGGATTAACCCGTAAATAAGCGTCCTCGTGATCTTGCGCTCGTTGGCTTTAGCGATAATCGCCGCCCGCCGTCGCCTGAATTCAGGATATCTATAGAGGTTGAAGTATCGCTCGAAGAAGGCTTCCGGCGCGTAAAGCCGCTGCAGAAGATCCCAGTAGCCTCTTTGGAGTCGCTCCGGTGTCATATTTTTCGGAACGAAATTGCAATTAACGTCGTGTAGCCGCAGGCGACCATCTTTTTGCAAGCGTTCAAAAAGCGGGGTTTTTGGTATTGCCGTGAGCATTCCAACCATCGCCAAAAGAATGCCGTTACTCTGGATAAAGCGAAACTGATCCTCGAAAATCGCTTCGTCATCGTTATCGAAACCCACGATGAATCCGGCGCTTATATCCAGTCCGGCATTTTGGATTCGTGCCAGCTTGGACTCGAGGTCATCCCCAACTAGGTTCTGAAATTTTTTCGTTTCTTTAAGGGATGCGACTCTCGGCGTTTCAATGCCAATAAATACAGCGCGAAAATTAGCCTCGTAGAGCAAGTCGAGCAGTTCAGGATCGTCGGCCAGATTAATGCTGGCTTCGGTGTTCAACCGCAATGGATAGCGATGTCGCCTTTGCCAGGAAACAATCGCTCGCAGCAATTCTTTGGCCGCCTTCTTGTTTCCAATGAAATTATCGTCAACGATAAACGCAGCCAAAAATCCCAATTTTCGCAGGTGATCGAGTTCCCCTATCACCTGTTCAGGGCGCTTCATCCGCGGCCGGCGGCCAAAGGTCACGATGATATCGCAGAATTCACATTGAAACGGGCAACCGCGCGAAAACTGGATGGACCCCGTCGCGTAGCGTTTAACCTTGAGCAGATCGAATCTTGGTATTGGCAGGGTAGTCATGTCCGTCGGGTGTTCTTGCTTGTAGAAGCGTTGATAAGCTCGACCTGCCGCAAAAACATCCACAAACTGCGGCCACGTTTCATCGGCTTCGCCGGAAAACAGAACATCACAGAGCCCGTCGAAAAACTTCTCATCCACGGAAGCGTAGGCGCCGCCCACCGCGGTAAATATCTTCCTTGCACGCAACTCTTTAAGAATCTCTCGCATGCGGTCCTTTTGCACGTTCATGCCGGTTACGCCCACGACATCGAATGTCTCAAGAAACTCAAAGTCGATCGCTTCGACATTTTCGTCCAGGATGTGAACCTCGTGACGGGGAGTGAGACTCGCGAGATGGGGTAACGCACCGGTTACCATCGTGCATTTTATTCTCCCCGGGTAGAGCGGTAATGCGTAATCGAATCCCCAATACGACGGCTCAAATTTGGGATTGATAAGGCATATTTTTAGTTTTTTCATTGCTCCTAACGCAGTGTCACTAGCGCCGGGTTTATTACGGCAAGCCCAACGAACGCTCATGACGTGTAGAAGAGCCTGTCTAAACGCTCGGATTTGGCCGCGCGCCGTTTCTAATGGACGAATAGAAAAGGCGTATTCCCTCGGTGTCTCGAAATAATATCGACCTCACTACAAGAGTCAAATCAAGTAGAAACACGCCTGTTGGAAAAGTTGGGATTTGGGATGGGGTCGGACCACGCTAGCCTCGGTAATCTCAGAATTTGCCTCGCAAAAAACAGCGTTAACAGGCCAGGAAACTCCACGCCCTCACGGGCGTGGTCTCCTAAGTACTGTACAATCGTCACGCTATTGCGCGACCTTGCTCTCACCCCCGCCCTTACGGACGGGGAACTCTCGCTGGATTAGAGCACTCCTGCGCACCCCAACACGGCGCACCTTAGCGCTC
>JBFJTQ010000660.1:0-2597 GCA_041625275.1 Binatia bacterium
AGAGCGGGGAGCGCGGGGGTCCTTCAGACCAAATTCCTTGGTTCCTGACTGCGCAAGAATGCAAAGCTGGTTGGAGCGGCATGGCGTTCCCCTCCACCGATTCGTGACGGAGCTCCCGTCCGGTCGGGCTCGGCTAAGTTTACGATTACTCGCCGGCGTATTTTTCCGCCCGGAAAGGTTTGTGACAACCACCGCAGGCCCCACTCAGAGCCTTCACCTTTGCCTCCACAGCCGCCGCATCGCCGCTCTTGGCCGCACTAGCGAGGTCGCTCGCCGCCTTGCCAAGGTTCTTGGCAGCCTTAGCGAAATCTTCCGGCTTGTCCCAGATAGCGTCCGTTGCCTTAGTTTTTCCCGCCGTGCTGCCTTTGGGGAAAAGCCCGACGATTTTCTCCGAATTTCCCATTATATCCTTGGCTTTTAGTTCCACGGTGGCGTAGTCTTTCGACTCAACGGCGCCTTTGATTGCTTTGGCGGCTGCACTGTTCTCCTTCATGAGCTTGCGTCGCTGTTCAATCACATCTGCCTGTGCGAAGGCCTGCGCGGCGACAAACAGGGATAACACGGCGACAAAACCCGCGCATAAGCAATTCCGTTTATGCATCGGTTTTCTCCTTTCCGCTCGAGAAATTATTTTTTATTACCTGCCTCTATATGAATCTTCTTGGCTCGCCGCGCAATTCGTCAGTTAGAATAATGAGGTCTTTTTCAGTGTTGATAACCACGTCGGAGCGTCGAGCGAGCCTGCGCTTCTCTTCCCACACTCCTTAAGCCTGCTTCACTTTTCCATTCGGACGGTTCAAACTAAAGCTCATGAGTCCAACCTTTAGCCGGTCCGCCAGAGCACGGCCCCGATTTCTCTAAATTTCGAATTTTACGGATTGAGCTTCTGGTAAATCGCATTAGCGATCCGCAGCAGTTCGTCTTTTCTGAGCTCGCCAGACACGGCATAGCTCAATTGGCGATCGATCCAGTAAAAAACTGCTACCCTTCCTTCCTGCGAAAAGCGGAAGGCCGTTTCGCGGACAACGCTCGGATCAGTCTTCACGTAGAGCGTCAGGCGCTGGCCATTCTTGTCCTGGTACATGAACTGTGCCACCGGCCCTTGATCCCCGGGGAGGAGGCGCCCGCCGACGAGCTCGTATCCGAGCCCCCCTAGATGGGGCACCTTGAGAGGTGTCCCTAGCCGCTTTGACAGCCAAGTTACGAGATGTTCCTCCTGCGCCGCACTCACTTCTACGGGATGTCGAACCTCGGGGGTATAGACAGCGTGCGCGACCGCAGCCTGCTTGGCAAAGTTATAGTCCTTTGGTGATCTCACGATGTTTTGTTCGCGGACCAGCCACCCGAGCACTCCTCCAACAACAATCCAGACTACCGCTGCTGCGACCGGTCTAACCGAATGACTCCAGCGCCTCGGCGCCTTGTGCCATTTTGCAGGCACGGACTCGGCAAGCACCGGATCGAAAAGAGCGCGAAGCATCTGATTCTGCTGTTGATAGGCGCGCACACGCTCCGCCTCTTGAGGATTCGTGGCCAAAAATCCTTCCACTTCGTTACGGCGCTCTTCAGAGAGTCTACCGTCCACATAGGCATGCAAATCGCTTTCTTCAAAAACTGCCTTGTGGGAAGTCATTTGACCACCTTTAGTTTCGGTGGGGCATTCCCCCCGTGCATTATCGTGCGGAGATGCTCCCGGCCGCGCGACAAGCGCGACATCACCGTGCCGATAGGCACTCCGAGAATCTGCGCTGCCTCCTCGTAGGACATTTGCTCCAGTCCAACAAGCAACACGACTTCCCGTTGCTCATTGGGCAGCCGCTGTAGTGCTCTGGCTAGGTCTCCTATTTCCAGCCGGGTTTCGCCCTCCGGTCTAACCGACAAGTGCACGAGCGTGGCTTCGGGGGACTCAGCTTGCATGCGTGAACGAGTCTTGACCTGATTGACGTATAAATTGTGCATTATGGTGAAGAGCCAAGCGCCTAAATCACTGCCCGGGCGCCATAAAGCAATGCGTGCCCAAGCCCTCTCGAGCGTATCTTGGACGAGATCCTCGCCCGCCGTGTAGTCGCCGGTTAACGCTCTTGCATAGCGGCGCAAACGCGGGATGTGAGTGGCTATGTCTTGACCACTTTCCACATTTTGCCCCCGGCGCCGGGAAGAACGCGACAAATGTAATACTTACTGAGACGCCGTACAGCTCTCTCTAAAGTAAACAGCTAAGACGCTTCGTTTATTCCAGACGGCGGAATTTTTGATGCCGGTAAACCGGGCCCCCTCGCTTGACCAAACCACAGGGCGAACGACAAATCACAATTGCGTTGGATCCGTTCAGGGTGAACCCGTCGAATCATGAGGCGCCAGTTCTTCAGCGGAATTTTCATGGTCGTTTATGAAACGCTCCCACGACAGATCAGACAAGTCGTCAGTTTATCCCATTTTTCAGAATCTCACACGGATCCAATGTCTTTGGTTTTGATGCCAAAACCATCGTTTTGAATTTGTCTGATCAGAGTCTAGTGTCCTGGAACCAAAGTTCGCTGTATGAATTCCTCGTCATTTCGTCCGAAAATCTCCCCTTCCCCTCTTTGCCAAAGAGG
>JBFJTQ010000661.1:0-2578 GCA_041625275.1 Binatia bacterium
AAGACCGTGGCCGATGGCCTCGTGCAAAAGAATACCAGGCCAGCCCGGCCCCAAGACCACCTCCATCGTGCCGGCGGGCGCTTCGCGGGCGCTCAAGTTGAGGATCGCCTGCCGCACCGCCTCTCGCGCATAGCGTTCATATGCTTTCTCATCGACGAAGAAACCAAATTCAACTCGACCGCCCCCGCCGAAACTGCCGACCTGGCGGTTGCCGGCTTCCTCGGCGATACAGGTCACGTTCAGACGTGTGAGCGGTTGGATATCGCCGACCACCAAACCCTGCGAGGTGGCAATGAGGATGATCTTTTGCTCGGCTCCAAGGGAAACGAAAACGTTTCTTATTCGCGAGTCTAAACTGCGCGTGAGCTTGTCAATCTCGTAGAGCAGGGCTACTTTCCGGTCCAATGCGACATCGTTCACTGGAACCTTCACAGGATACAGATCGTGTGCCTCTCCCCTGGGCTGGCCCGCCTTGGCTGGCACCGCCGATTCACGATTCTGGGCAATATACTGTGCCGTCTTCGCCGCTAACTCTAGATTCTCGATGGTAATGTCGTCGGTGAATGCATAGCCGGTTTTCGCTTCCGCCAAAACTCGAACTCCTACACCGTTGGCGCTCGACTGGGAACAGTTCTTGACCAGTCCCTCTTCCAAACTTACGCCCTCATTTTTCCGGTATTCGAAATAGAGATCGGCGTAATCGGCTTTCCTGCCCAGGGCAGTAGCCAGAATCCTGTCCAATTCCCTCGAATGAATGCCAAAATTCCGGTCAAAAAAGGCTTCCGGGGCAATGACTTTTTGTGTCATGAGAATCTCCCTTAACAGATTTGTATCACATTCATCTCGTGGCTTTAAGCCAACACCTTCCGCTAAGATGAGCGGCGTTTCAAACGGAGGCCTTTGGGTTTAAATTGAGGTTGATCGGTTCGAGGTGTTGAGATAGACTCTGAATTATCAAATAACAGGTGACAGTCATGGCGCAGAAAAAAATTGTCCACGTTGTCGGCACCGGTACTATCGGTGAGCCTTTAATCGGCATTCTTTCCACATTTCGGGATAAGTTCGGCGTCGATGAGGTGACGTATCACAAGCGTACGCCGCTCCTGACGGACCGCTCCAAGGTCCTCGTTCTTGCCCAAAAGGGAGCCAAGCTGTGCGTGGACAAGGACCGCTGGCAAAAATTCATCGACATGGGAATGGAGCCGACCTACGAAGCCGAGGAAGGCATTGAGCGCGCCAGTGTCGTCATTGACTGCACCCCGGTAGGCAACGAGAACAAGGAAAACATCTACAACAGGTATACTTCGAACGGACGCGGATTCATCGCCCAGGGCAGCGAATACGGCTTCGGCAAAATGTACGCCCGGGGCATCAACGATCAGGCACTGGTCAAGGGCAAGGACCAGTTTATCCAAGTCGTTAGTTGCAACACCCACAATCTAGCGGTGCTCATCGACACCATCGCCCTGGGACCGGAAAAGGAAGACAATCTGGAAGAGAGTCATTTTGTCTGCATGCGCCGCGCCAACGATTTGAGCCAGGAGGGTGATTTTATCCCGGCTCCGGAAGTCGGCAAGCACGATGACTCTAAGTTCGGCACGCATCAGGGCCGAGACGCCCATTACTTGTTCAAGACCTTGGGCTTGGATCTGAGCATTTTTTCCTCCGCCCTTAAGCTCAACACCCAATACATGCATACCATTCACTTTAATTTAAAACTCCGTCGCGGCATCACCAAGGACGAGTTGCTGCGCCGTCTGCAAACGACGCGCCGGGTGGCCTTGACGAACAAGAAATCCTCCGCCTCCGTGTTTTCATTTGGCCGGGATCATGGCTTGTTCGGGAGGATCTTAAACCAGACCGTGATTGTCTCGCAGAGCCTGGCGATGCGAGGCGACCGAGAGATTATTGGCACCTGTTTTACGCCTCAGGATGGAAATTCGCTTTTGAGCAGCATAGCGGCAACGCTTTGGTTTCTCTATCCCGACTCATATGAAGATAAACTCGAGCCCGTGCGCCCCTACTTTTTCAAGGAAATTTAGCAGATCTTCTGCACCGACATAGGGGCTAGATTGACCCGGCCTCTCTGATTCTCTTATTGCACGGCTCCCGTTGGCACACCTTCGAAACGCACTTGGTCGCCAGCCGTAAAACCGTGCCGACGCGAAAGCCCGCCTTTGATCTCCAAGACAAATTGGCTTGGGGCAGATACGGAGCGGGGTTCCGTCGAAAACGGCACGGTTTCCGCGACAATGCCGACGATTCTACGCTTCGCGTCAATAAAAATCATGTCGAGCGGAATAGGCGTGTTTTTCATCCAGAATGCGTTTTCTTGTTCGACCGGGAACAAGAACAGCATCCCATCGCTGTCGCCGAGGTCGCGCCGATACTGCAATCCCATCTCTCGTTTGGCGGGCGTGTCTGCAATCTCCACCTGAAAACTGACTTCCCGCCCTTCCCTGGTCTGAATCACGACTTTCGGTTGCGCCCGACATGCAGAAGCGGCCAGCAATAATGAAAGCCCAGAGGCTACCAAGAAGAAGCGGTGCCGGTTGATTCCGTGGCTAACGAGCGAGAT
>JBFJTQ010000662.1:0-2551 GCA_041625275.1 Binatia bacterium
GAAGAGGCCCAGGCAAAAAGCATGAACCCAAATCTGTTTGGGCCATCGGTGGTCGGGGGCCGGATTTAGCGGGAACAGCAACGGAGAACTTTCGATGGCGACAGCGATGGAAATCAAAGACTATCTAAAAACCATGGTTGAAATTGATGCTTCGGATCTCTACTTGACGGTTGCGCGGCCGCCGATGTACCGCGTAGACGGCAAGATAAGACCCATGGGGGAGCGGGAATTTGCGGCCTCGGAAATCGAAGCCATCGCCAAGTCCATCGTGAATGAGCGGCAATTCGCAGAGTTTACACAGACCCTCGAGTTGAACATGGCGCTGTCACTTCCTGGCGTAAGCCGGTTCCGCGTCAACATTTTCCGCCAGCGGGGCTCGGTAGGGATAGTGATCCGCCAAGTGAGGGCCGAGGTCCAGACGCTGGAGGAGCTTGTGATGCCGCCGATTATCGAAGAGATTGCCATGACCAAACGTGGACTGGTGCTGGTTGTCGGCGCTACGGGCTCGGGCAAGTCGACCACACAGGCTGCCATGGTGGACCATCGCAACTCCAACGAACCGGGACATATTATTACCATCGAGGATCCCATCGAGTTTGTTCATCGGCACAAGAAATCAATCGTTACCCAGCGCGAGGTAGGGTTTGACACGCACTCGTTCCAGGCCGCACTGAGGAATACTCTGCGACAAGCGCCGGATGTTATTCTAATCGGCGAAATCCGGGATACCGAGACCATGGAGGCAGCTATTACCTTCGCGGAAACGGGTCACCTGTGTCTGGGAACCCTGCATTCAAACAACGCGAACCAAGCCATCGAGCGCATTATGAATTTCTTTCCCCCCGAGCGTCATGCGCAAATCTACCTGCAACTGTCTTTAAATTTGCGCTCCATCATCTCCCAGCGCCTGATTCCCACCGTGGAGGGCAAACGCATTGCGGCACTCGAGATTCTCATGGATACGCCGCGCATCAAGGATCTAATCAAGAAAGGAGAGGTAGACGTCTTGAAAGAGGGCATGGAGCAGGGCGTCCAGGAGGGGTGCCAGACCTTCGATCAGGCTTTGTTCGTGCTCTACAAGGACGGCAAGATCAGTCTCGAGCAAGCCCTCATCAATGCCGACAGCGCAAACAATCTGAGACTGAAGATCAAACTCGCCGGCCTGCTTGGCGACGACGAGGCGGAAAGGCTGGCGTCTCAACCGGCCCCCCGTCCTCATGAAGCCGTCAACGCAGAAGCGTTGCGGGGAGGCGGCGCGTTTCGATTGCGTCGAACGTAGTCAATCTAAATCTCTGAGCTGTGTCACACCCAGTGGCAGCGAGGAGGACAACTTTCATTTCCTGGATGACAGAGGCAGCGGTGTCGAAATCATATGGTTTCGGTTTAGAACCGTCGCGTGGGTGTGACGGCCGGTGAATTCTTCGCCTGGCGCTTAGGACGATAACGAATAGTTGAAAGGAGCGTGTGCCCCTTTGCTGGGTATTTTGTCTTTGATGGTCTTATCGGCACATCATAGCACGTGAATTCTTGAAGGTGAGGGTAGGTAAAAAAATCTTGACGTTTCAAGAGAATGCAATTAATAGTCACCGGGATCGAAATTGTCTATTGCTTTGCTGATCGAATTGGAGGGGACATAATGGCCACCACTGTCAACTACGCGGGGTCCCTGCGGGCTTTGGGGCAGGCTTTGGAGGCGTTGAATGTCGGCGCTTTTGACATGGAGGTTGCCGAAGAAAAGCTTGTTGTTCGCAGCAGGCTCCTACCGTCCACATTCTTTACAGGCGGGCAGCCACCTCCAGAGTGCTTGGTGCGAGAGATTTGGGGGTCGATTCCAGAATCCCTGACTTTGACCCATGCCGCTTCGGCGATCCCGGGAAACTCACCGTCCAGCCTTGAGCTAACGTACAGCCCCGAAGATTTGGATCGCCTTGAAAGAGAAGGTCAAGCCAGACGGAGCAACCCGGCCGGAGTCGCCGATGCAGCTAGCTTGTCGCAAATGCTGCGAACGGTGGGGGCTTATTTGACGAAGAAGCGCGTCAAGCTGCTCAAGATTTCAAGAAACGAACATGCGATCACTGTGCATTACAAGACATCCCACGGTCACGGAGCGCAGGATGTGTTGTCCCTTTCTTATTTGCATGATTTTTGGATGCAAATGTACACCGAGCGGTCCAGCCGTGACGGAGCCTCGACAAACTAAAGTAACCGCCGACTTGTTTCTGACGCGCTTTTGCGACTAGAGTACAAGTATGATGGAGCGCACAAGCTACGCGCAGCTCTTACGGCCCATCGGGCAGATGTTGGAGACGCTACGCATAGAATCGTTCTCCTTGGTCACCGATGGAGAGGAGTTTGTCGTGCGGGATAAGACCTCTGGTCGAAAGCAGTTGACGCCGCGCGAGAAGGCTCTTTTTGCCGACTTGCAGGAAAAGCAAAATCGTCCGGCAGACAAGCGAGAGGCGCTGAGGATGGCATCCGGGATTCTCGAATGGCGCCTTACGCTTGAGGATATCGACCGCCTGGAACAAGAGGGACAAGCGCGGCGCCGGGA
>JBFJTQ010000663.1:0-2540 GCA_041625275.1 Binatia bacterium
CGGCATCGGCGGCTGCCCCTACTGCGGCAACGGTCGGGCGACGGGAATGATGGCGACGGAAGACCTCATGCATTTGCTGGCCCGGCTGGGCATCGAGACGGGTGTGGATTTGGACCGTGTTATCGACTGTGCGTGGATGCTGGAAGAGATGCTCGGCAGACCGACCCCCGGGCATGTGTCAAAGGCCGGTCCTTGCCCGGTTCATCCCAAGGATTGGTATGATCCGAATATGCCGTTTGTGGAAACTTTCGAAGAGGCCCGCCATTTTCGCCAGGGGCCCGAGGCCTACGCCGGGGGCTCGAGACCCTGGAAGGAACCGATTCCAAAACCGCGCGTGGCCTGATGCGGAACACATTTGCGGTTCGTACCTTCGCCCAAAGCTTCCAGGATGTCGAGTTTTTGGACCCTTCGAGCGTTAACTCGTAAAAGACCGCTCGCCTGCCGCTTATTCATTGGAAACGCGAGGGGATTTGGCGACAAACATGAAAACTGTCGCTAATAGGCTCACGGCAGCGAAAATGCTGAACGCCACGGCGTAACTCTTCGTGACATCGTAAAGAAATCCAGCAAGGATCGGGCCCATGAAAGTGCCGACGGTGGTCACGGCACGACTCATGCCCTGGATGGTCGCAAAAGCGCGGGTGCCGAAGTAGTCGGCGCGAATCGGCTCCTGCAGGGACGCGAGCCCCCCGTACGCGAGCGAATAAACGATCATAAAGGTCGTGAAAATCCACGCATGATCGGTGTACCCCATTAGAAAAACAGAAACGCTAAGGGCTACGAGAAGGCCCATGGTTAACCTCCGCTTGTCCGCCAGGTCCCCCAGCCAGCCCATCCCGATACGCGTTGGCACGCCGATGAGAGCGGAAAGGCCGAGCAGGCCGCTGGCCGCCTCCGTCGTCCAGCCCCGATCCACGAGTAAAATCACGAAATGGACTGACACTCCCTCGGTCACCATGTGACGCAGCGCCATGGCCGTTGACAGCGTCCAGAACGCTGAAGTACGGAGCGTCTCGCGTAGTGTAAACTCCGGATCCAGCGCTCGCTGCGCTAACGATTGGGCTCGTGCCTCTGAAGCGGACTGGTGGAGAGCAGCCAATTCTTCCGTCTCGGAGATTCGGCTAATTGCGTAAGCGAGGGGAAAACCGACCGTCAGAAGAATAAACCCTGAGATTACCGCGGCGGTACGCCAGCCCCACATTCCAATCATCCACCCCACGAGCGGAACGAGAGGACCGGAAAGGCCCGGCCCCATACGGAAAATGCCAAAGGCCAAGCTGCGCCGCTCGCGGAATACCCTCGCGACCAGCACGCTGATGGGCAAGTAATAGCCGAGGCTTGACCCAAGCACGATGCCAAGGACGATGACGACGTAAAGCATCGGCAAGGAGTTCACAAGACTCAGAGCGAGAAAACCCGCGGAGCAGATGGTGATCCCGATGAACATAATCGGACGGGCTCCGATCCGATCGGTTAAGTAGCCCTCAACGGGACCTAAGATGCCGGACTCGATCCGCGCCAGAGAGAAGGCGCCGGAAATCGCCGTCCGGCTCCAACCGAACTCGCGCTCGATGGATGGAAAGAACGCGCTCATCCCGAAGTAACTAAAACCAGTGCTGACGGCGTGTGTGATGCAGCCAGCGATAACGAGCCACCATTTACGATCCATGAACAACGATCTCCGCGATTGTTGGTAATGCGATTGCCGGAAGAGTATCCGAACAGCCACTGGGAAGAAAGGCCAAGTGCTTCAAAATTAGAGCGGCAACAGAGAAAAAAACTCAACGAAAGGAATTTCTGAGGAACCGCTTGGACTTGCTTTTTTGGCGGCGTGATCGGACGGCAATTCCACGATACCAGCACTGCCGCTAGGGGCGGCCCGTCTCCGCCACGTCATCCTCCGTGGGGGAATCAGCGGCGAAAGTATTCTCTGAGCGACAGAGAGAGAGACGTGCGTATCCCGACAGTTAAACAAAGGTTGGGCAGCGGACGCCGTCTTGACTCGAAGGCGCAACTCTACACGCGGCCAATCGAGTTTTCTTCTCCCATGGCAGCAATGTTCACTGCAGCAGGATTGACTTACTTGGCGAAGGTCTTGAAGAAGCCCTCTTTATCCAGTTCGTCCAAAATGCTTTCGTCCAATATTTTGTTCATGTCGAGGCTTGCTTTGCCTCCGCCGATTCTGCCCATCACAAACTTGGCGGTGTTTTCAAGGCCCGCGCGATTGACTCGCGGCGGAACTTCGAACTTCGGCGCGTAGTAATCGTAGGTCGCTTCAATGACGGCGGTTTCCTTTTGCCTAAGGCGCTTCTGATACACTCGGACACCCTTGTCCTTGTCTTTTTTGAACTGATAGACGGCATCGGCATGCGCCTTGAGAAATCTCTTCACGGCGTCGCGGTTTTTTTCCAGGAACGAGCCGCGGACCGCAATCATGTTCATCGGGAAGCTGGCCTTAAGCTCGCTCAAGTGAAGGAGGATGCGCAGTCCTAATTGCTCGGCTTTGAGCGTCTCCGGCGGCGAGAGCACCGTGGCATCGA
>JBFJTQ010000664.1:0-2523 GCA_041625275.1 Binatia bacterium
CGCGTTGCCCCTGAAAGTGGGGAATGTGGCAACTCTGGCAATCCAGCCGATCAAAAGACTTCCCCCCAAGGGGGGCATGTCGGTGTTCCTGGATTCCGGGGTCCACCGTGTGTCCGAGAGAGCCGTTGCGCTGGGCAGAGGAAACATTGCCAGAAAAGGAGATTCCGGAATGGCACTCGGTACAGGGCCTTTTTTTGGACGCCTCGGCGGATATCGAGTTCGCCAACGGACCTTCGGGTCGAAGATGGCAAGTAGCGCAGACTCTATGGGGATTGTCGCCGGTGGGTTCCATGGCCCTGGCCGGCCGTGATAACATCATTGAAAAGAGACTCAGACAAATGCATAGAAAGGCCCGCCGGTACATCATAGGTGGTTTCTGAATCAGATCGGCAGTATGCCGAGACACCTTAAGCGGCTTTGAAATTTTTTATCGCTTCCGGCGAATCTTATGCGGGAGGTTTGTTGCTTGAGGTTCGAGCGGCTTACGACGGGCTGGGCCGAGCGATAAGATTCTTTTAGACGGCTTTAGCGTCGAAGTCAATTCTTGTTTAGCTTTTTTCAGGTGGGACTTAGCCGTAATCCGACATTTTTTCAGACCGGCTCAGGCCCGTGAAACCCTGCTGCCGTGGGCAAGACGACAGTGGCTTGAGAATTACCCGACAAGCCACCTGGGGGGTGTTCCACACGGGCGGCGTCTGAATTCAAGCGGAACGCTCGCGCGCTCAGGGCCTGCCATTTCGCCGATATTTTCGTTGCGGCGATTTTTGGCGGCTTAAGGTAAGTTCAAAATCGTCAGGGTATTGACAGTGAGCCGTGGGTAACCTTTCCCCGGAGAGTCGGTTTTTGGAATATTTTGGACGAACTCGTCGTGTTTCAAGCCAACTACGGGTATTGTCACTGCGGCAAGGCTCACTATAGTCGGTGCGGCATCGATGATGGCGGAATTATTTCTATATCTCGCCGTCGCTATGGTTCTCATGACGGTAGGGCGAGTTGTTTGGCGTCGAAATTCGCAGACTGTTGACTGGGAACTTATTGTCGCGTTCATTCGTTTGGATTTTCCTGTGGGTCAGCGTGATCTGGCACAGAAAATCGCTGCCGGACTGGCTCAGATTGTCGGGCTGAAAATCAAAAACTTGCGACCGGAGCACACGCTGGATGAAATTTCCGATTGGGCAGATACCCGAATTCGCACGGCGGACCTGATCGAGGTTTTGCGCGTTGCCTACGGCGTATCGTGCAATGGTAACACAAGCCTTAGATCTCTGGTGGAACAGGCTGCCAATATCCAGGTGGAGAAAAATCTAGATGCCAATCGTGAGGGAAATCGGAAGAGCGCGCCATAGTATTGCGAATGCTCTTTTGCAGTGAATGTGCGAGCGGGCAGGTGCAACCGTCGAACAAACACGTCGACGATTTGCTTCAAGTCGGGCATTACAGTGCTCAATGACACATTGAAGCGTTCGGCTGGGAAGTGGAATTTTTAAACCCCTGTAGCAAAGGTCGGCAGGCGGCGATGTCTGCCATTGATGTTATTTTCGTGATTAAGGAGGGCTCGATGAAATTGATACTGGCTGTTGTGTTTGCTTTTGCTCTATTGGGTTCAGCAGCGGGGTGGAGCGCCGAGGGACTTGTGACATTAAAAAGTCTGCACGGCGTGAAGGAGACGATGGATCGTCTGGAAACCGCCGTTAAAGGTAAGGCCATGACAATTTTTGCGCGCATCGACCACGCTGCGGGCGCCGCGAAGGTAGAAAAAAAGCTGCGCCCAACTACGCTACTGATTTTTGGCAATCCGCAGGGCGGCACGCCGTTCATGGAATGCAGCCAAAGCGTAGGTATCGATCTGCCGCTGAAAGTCCTCGTCTGGCAGGATGCGGGTGGAGAAGTATGGCTCGGGTACAACGATCCGGCTTATGTGGCACAGCGCCACAGCGTGCCCGATTGCCCGGTGGTGAAAAATATCGCTAAAGCCCTCGCCGGGTTTGCCCAGCAAGCCGTGGCCAAATAAAAGCTGTGGTCCCGCGCAGGTTGTGCGCCCCAGCGCTCTGACGTCGATCAAACGCGCGCATGCCCGCTCGCAAAAAAGGGGTATTCCTTCGGGGTCCAAGATCGGCTACTTTGAAAGCCGCGACTTATGGTTGCGGGGTGCGTGGGGGTCCGCAGGCAACGAGGGATTATAGCCATCAAAGCAAAGTAGAACGATTTGAACTTGAAAATCTGTGTGTTCACCGGTTCAAAGCCGGGTGTCAGTTCCCGCTACGCCGATGCCGCTCGGAAGCTCGGCTGCGCGCTTGTTGAGCGCGGTCATGAACTTGTCTACGGTGGTGGTAAAGTGGGGCTTATGGGAGTCATCGCCGATGCCGTTTTGGAGCTTCACGGGCATGTCACGGGTGTGATTCCCGATGCTCTGATGAGTAAAGAAGTTGCCCACGAAGGGCTTTCGGATTTGCGCATTGTGGGCTCCATGCATGAGCGAAAGGCGGTGATGGCAGAGCTTGCCGATGGCTTCATTGCGATGCC
>JBFJTQ010000665.1:0-2519 GCA_041625275.1 Binatia bacterium
GCAATCTCAAAGCGCACGGGATGACTTACCAAGGGACGGCCAAGACTTTGCAACTGCGCGCTTAGGTGTCTTCGCCCCTCCAGGCTTTCCCCAGGCTCGACCCATAGCGTTTCTGCGACTGCGGAATTCGGTTTGAAAGAGACTTGCGCGAAACCGGCAACGCCCGCGGACGACATCAAGCCGCCTTTATTTTTTCGGCCTTGATCTTGATGATGCGTCGCCCTTCCATATCCACAATGGTCAGTCTGTAACCGTTTTCCTCCACCCATTCTCCCGCGCGGGGAATACGTTTTAGTTTTGCCAACAGAAAGCCCGCCAAGGTGTTATAATCCGAAGACTCTTCGAAGGGCAGGGCGAAGTCGGTCTTCAAATCCTTGAGCTGTGCGAAGCCTTGGATCACCATTGATCCGTCTGGCAGTCGTTCTAACGGTCCGCGCTCTTCGCGATCATATTCATCGCGAATTTCGCCCACAATCTCTTCCAAGAGGTCTTCGAGCGTTGCCAACCCTTCGATTTCCCCGTACTCATTGACCACCATCGCCATGGCGAGACGGCGGCGCTGCAGTTGTTTGAGGAGTTCGCTGATCGGCAGCGTGCTCGGAACGAAAAACGCGGGGTGGAGATGGTCTTTAATTCGGAAATCGGTTTTTTCTTGCAGCGCTTTGAAAAGGTCTTTGTTATACAGAAAGCCCACGACCTGGTCGAACTCGCTCTCGTAAACGGGAATACGAGAAAATCCGCTTTCGACAAAACTCTTGGCGGCATCGGCGGAAGAAGAATTGATGTCCAGGGCGTGAATTTCGGTGCGCGGCACCATGACGGCCTTGACCGGCGTGTCGGCGAATTCAAATACACTGTGAATCAACTCTTTTTCGGTTTCGTTGAAAATTCCTTTGGCGGCCCCTTCCCTGATTAAGGATTTTACCTCCTCGACGGAGATGAAGCCGGCACTCTCGCTCTCGCGACCACCGAAGAGCCATAGGATAGCGTTACTCGACGACGTTAACATCTTTACCAGAAATGAGCTGGCCCGAGAGAGGAAATCGATTGGGCGTGCCACCAGGCAAGCGATGGGTTCGGAGAACCGCAGGGCGAGCGATTTTGGAACGAGTTCCCCTAATACCAGCGATAAATAAGAGATGGGCAAGACGACAAGGAGGATGGCGATCGCCTCAGCCCATTCAGGAACGAGAGGAAGCGGCAGCAATTCAATGCGTGGTTTTAAGAAGCCGATGGCGGCCACACCACCGATTGCAGAAGCCAGAGAGCTAACGACCGTCACGCCGATCTGGACGGTCGCCAGAAATCGGTCCGGGTCGTTCTTGAGGCGCGCCACGGCAGCAGCGGATTTGACGCCTCTATCGAGCAGCGCGTCGATCCGGCTCTTTCGAATGGCAATCATGGCGATCTCTGACGCGGCGAAAAAGCCATTAGCTAAAATAAGCATAAATATAAGGGTCGCCTCGAACAAAAAATTCTCAAAAACCATGGGTGTCTCCTAGAAGACTCTCGTTCCAAACGCGAGCGAAAACAACTGTGCAGATTCGGTATTCACCGGCGGATAGGGGTGCGCAGCCAAGCGATGTGGGAAGGTAATGACACGATCGACTGGATTAGAGTGTACGCAGGCTACCCCCGAAAGGCAAGGGGCGCCGTTTATTCCCACGCTGCTTTGCAGTAGGATAACGGCGGAGAATGAAAGTTGCGGCCATGAAGAACGAAACAGGAACGCTTCAGGGGACGATTAGCAGGATCACGTACCAGCACCCGGAAACTCACTACACGGTGGCCCGCCTCGAGGCAGACGGGGCATCGATGGTGACCATTGTCGGCACTCTGTTCCCTGTATCCGAAGGGGAAGAAGTCAAAGTTTTCGGCTCCTGGAAAACTCATCCCCGCTACGGTTCGCAGTTTCAAATCGAGCATTGGGAAAAGATCGATCCAGCGACCCTCGCAGGTATCGAAAAATACTTGGGTTCCGGCCTCATTAAAGGGATCGGCCCCACCTATGCGAAGCGACTCGTAACGGCTTTCGGCTTCGATACCTTGAGAGTTCTGTCCGAGGAGCCCCTGCGTATCCTGGAAGTCGAAGGCATCGGAGAGGTCCGCGCTCGACGGATCATGCAGGCCTGGCAGGAGCAAAGAGGCATGCAGGACGTGATGGTCTTTTTGCAGGGCCACGGTGTGGGCGCTTCGCTGGCGCTCAGAATCTACCGCGTCCTTGGTCCGGAGACGATCGCTCGCGTGAGAGAAAACCCTTACATTCTCGCCCGGGAGGTTCGGGGCATCGGCTTTCTGCTTGCGGATCGCATCGCGAACCGCATAGGCATCCACGGCGACTTTTCGCTACGGTTGGAGGCGGGCGTCATGCATGTCCTGCAGGAGTCGGCAGAGCACGGCCACTGCTTTCTTCCCATGTCGTCCTTGACGAAGAATGCGTCCGCCCTCCTGGGGATTGCCGAAGACGAAGTGGAAATAGCCGTGGAGCGATTGGCGGCGAAAAGCGAAATTGTCTTGCA
>JBFJTQ010000666.1:0-2515 GCA_041625275.1 Binatia bacterium
TCACCACCCCTTCGGCAAAACCCTTCGCTCCAAAGGGGCCGTCCTTGTGCGGCGCTGATTCCACAAAAATGGATTTCATGTTTTCATTCGCAGGCATCTGCGGGGCCAGTGGCAAACGGTAATCCGTAAAGCTCGAGTTGAGGACACGCCCGTCCTGCATCAGAGTTTCTTCGTAGAGCGCGCTGCCGATGCCCATCGCCATGCCGCCCTCGGACTGCTGTTCGCAGGTCTTTGGATTGATTGCCTTTCCCAGGTCAATGGCGCCGTGGCAGCGCAGAACCTTGACCTCCCCTGTTTCGACGTTGACAGCCACTTCAACCGCCTTTGCCGCGTAGGCGTAAAATGCCATCAGCCGTTTGCCTGCCCGCGCCAGCTCCGGGTCGAGCTGTCCGTTTTTAGGATCATCCGCGACGCAATCGGCTTTGTAATCAGCCGTCCCAACAATCTCACCGCCGGCCTTAGGAGTGATAAGATCGCGCACTTTGACTTTCAGGTTTGGATGGCTCGTGACATAGGCCTCCATGCCTCTGACATCCAGAATTTCAATGGGCGCCTCTAGGCGTGCCGATGCCCTTTCGAGGATTTCTCTCTTGGCGGCGTCGCTGGCTCGGCGCACGGCATTTCCCAGATTGAAGGTGGTCCGGCTTGAGGTCGATCCATGACCGAAATAGGGCGTGATCGCGGTATCCGAAAACACCACATCGACGTTATCCATTGAGACGCCGAATTCCTCTGCGGCAATTTGGGCCATCACGGTATTGACTCCTTGACCGATGGCATCGGCGCCATGATAGATCACGATTCTGTCATTCTCGGTTACGTGGATGCGCGCGCCATAATGCGTGCCCGGAGAACTGTATTTGTTTCCCAAGGCGAGGCCCTTGCCCTTTTTCCACGGCCCATCAGGAGCGTTTTTCTCCCTTAGCTTCATTGACTCGCAGACCCGGTCGAGACATTCCACCACGCCGTTGCTGTGCACGATCTCGCCGTTCAGCATCGCCTCGCCTTCGCGCAAGAGATTCTTTCGCCTCAGTTCCACGGCGTCCATGCCGAGCTTTTCCGCCGCGATGTTCATATTCGATTCTATCGCGAAAGTGACTTCATTGACCCCATAGCCGCGCATGCCCCGCCTTTTGGGCGTGTTCGTATAAACCGCATAGCCGTCCCATTTGAGATGCGGGATGCGATACATGCAGACTGCCACCGAACTACAATTCTGGGTGACTCCCGGGGATGCCTCGCCATAGGCGCCCGCGTCGACAAAGACCTCCATTTGTCTGGCGACGAGGGTTCCGTCATTTTTGAAACCGTCCTTGATCCAAAGAACCATTCCTTGTCGCGGGCCGCCGAGCACAAATGTCTCCTCTCGGGTCATCACCCACTTGACGGGGCGGCCGGATTTAAGCGCCAACAGCGCGGGAATCAACTCATAGATGGTCGCTTTGCCGCCGAAGGCGCCGCCCACATATTTCTGCGCCACTCTAATCTTGTGCGGCGCGATGCCGAACATAGCGGCAACGTCCTCTTTGGCGCGGTATATCCCTTGTTTACCGGTGAGCAGAGTTAGCCCGCCGTCCGCTTCAGGAACAACGACCGCCGCATGAGGCTCCACGGGGCTATGCTGGATCGACGGCGCAACGTACCGGTTCTCGACGATCAGATCCGATTCCTTGAAACCCTGCTCGACGTCGCCTTTGTAGATCTTGATGTGCGTGCAGATATTGGGGCGTTCGGGGCAAAGCCGCTCAGGCGGAGTCGACTTTCTGTACTTGGCAAAATCCGGGTGAACGATCACCGGGGGATTTGTTCCCGCCGAAACTTCAATATCGAAGATCGCGGGCAACTCCTCGTATTCGACTCGGATCACGTCGATGGCCTCCTCAGCCGCCTCAACGGTAGTGGCCGCCACGGCAGCTACCGGTTCGCCGACATAACGCACGACGCCGCTCGCCAGCAAGGGCATATCCCTGACAACACCCGTTCCCGTTAATTTCTTCGGTGCATCTTCTTCGGTGACCACACAGCGAACACCCGGAACTCTCTGAGCCGCCGAGACATCGATGCTCAGGATTCTTGCGTGCGCATAGGGGCTGCCCAGGACCTTGGCGTGCAGCATGCCTGGCACTTTTATGTCGGCACAATACTCTTCCTTGCCCAGGACTTTGCTTTTCGCGTCGCCCCGCAGAACGCTTTTTCCGACGATGGTGAGTTCTCTCATCTTGACCATCTTTTATTAGGTAGATTCGTAAGCAATCGTCTTTTGGGCCGCACCGGCTGTCATCCTACATTATCCTC
This sequence comes from Binatia bacterium, assembly GCA_041625275.1. Classification (GTDB taxonomy): domain Bacteria; phylum Desulfobacterota; class Binatia; order UBA9968; family UBA9968; genus JBFJNS01. The sequence goes on from JBFJTQ010000666.1 coordinate 2,296, forward strand.
CGTACGAGGGAATCAACGGAGGACCTTGCTCGCGCCCTAGGCTTTCGTTCTAGCAGCCGCAGACATGATCGCATCGACGATTTTTACGTATCCGGTGCAGCGACATATATTGCCGTTCAAACCAGCTCTGATTTCTGTTTCGGTCGGGGCCGGGTTTTCGTCAAGCAGTGCCTTGGCGGTCAGGATCATTCCCGGGATGCAGTAGCCGCATTGCACCGCA
>JBFJTQ010000667.1:0-2504 GCA_041625275.1 Binatia bacterium
ATGACTCCATCCAGTAGCGATGGGTCGAACCATGTAACCTCTTAACACCTTCTGTCTTTTTGTCCCAGAGAATCATCTACCCGGCCTCTTCGCGTCATTTCCCGCCACCGTCTCCGGTGCGACCCCGGCAGGTCCCGCAGTGTATCGAGGATTTCTTCTGTAATCGGGCAAACAAATGCCGTGGGCCCCGGACAGCCTCAACAAGGAGCGAAGTCTTTTTCCCTGCAAAAATTTGCTCAGGCGAGAAGAAGCCCTCTAAAGCCTTTCAGGACTAAGCATGAAAGATCCATACCGGTACCTCACTGCGCCTTAGCACTCCGCGGGATGCACTGCCAAGAAGTGTGGCGGATAATTTCCCGCTTCGGCTTGCCATTCCAATAACGCTCACGTGTCTTTTCAAGGCGTTCTGAAGGATTCCCTCGTAGATTTTGCCTTCAGCTTCCCCCACGACCAATTCGACTGTGCCCTCAGCGGCTTTGGCCGCTTCGAGAAAGGGGATGGCAAGTTTCGTTGCCAGGCTCAGTTCTTCCTGAAAGCGCTCCCTGTCTGAACGACTTCCTTTGCCGCCAACCAGGGTCTTGCCGCTCTGAATGACCCACTTCGGCGGTTTGGGGAGGGCATGGTACAGGATTATTTTGCTTTTCATCGGCGCAAAGGTTTCGTAGAAGCGCCGAAACGCCAGGCGCGATTCGGGACTAAAATCGGTGGCAAAAAGCACCGAGCGAAAATTTGTGATCGGCTCCAGTCGGAGATTAACCAGGAGAACTGGCACGCGCGAAAGCATAGCAAGAGTTTCGGCGAAGCTCCCTAGAAAAACCCGAGCCATCCCCCTGCGTGCATGAGTTCCGGCGAGTATCAGCTCAGCGCCGCTTGCCTCGGCGCAGGTGGACAGCGCGGTGGTCGTCGCTTCCAGGGTCAGGCCGTGCGTCATCAGCACTTTCGGCTTTAGGAGCCAGGGGACATGCAGCGATTGGAGTGCGCTGGCCAGCGTCTTGTTGGCAACCGCGTGCAGGCGTTCCTTTTCAGGCACGCTAAACTCGAGTGTCGCTCGCAGCTCGGCGGGACTGACGACATAAACGGGCTCGACCTGGAGTTGGGCCTTCGCGGACAGCGGTTTGAGTAGGACAACCGCATTTTGCAGCAATTTCCTCTCTTCCTCGAAAGGGTTGATCGCCCAAATCATTCGTTTCTTTTTCATGCAAATCCTCTAAGCGATGTTGATAGCGTGTCCGACAAGATCCTATCGCCCTCCCTTTTTGTCACTGCGGGACCGTTACCGATGCAGATCGGACCGTGTTATTGCTATAACACCTTCTGCGTTTTTCGCCCAGGAAATAACTTGCCCGGTCGCGGCGTACGACGGCTCCCCGCTCAGAATTATCCGTTTCAAAACCCCAAGGCCGACAGGCCACCGGCCAGGCCCGTCCAATTAACCCGGATTCCGCTGTTGAGAATTGACGGCCTGTGCCGAGCGAGAGACGAGCCCGGAGCGGCGAAGGCATAAAAATGGAAAATTTCATTGCTCATTGTGGTGCTTGGCTTCTTGTCGCCTCTTCCCCCGATGTGCAACTCCATTCACCGCAGCTCGCAGGAAACTACAAGGTACAGGCCCGTTGCCGTCGCAGCGGAGGGTTCGTCTCTCGCTTGTCTCCAAAGTTTGAACTGCGGAATCCGGGATTAATCCTCCGCCGCGCGCACGCCATCTTGCGCGGCCGCAGCTCGGCATTTGGAGGACGGGTTAGACGAGGATACGAGGGCCAACACAAAGACACACCTTGTAAATGAGGATGGATGAAGGCTAAAGGTATAAGACTTCCAGCGCAAGGAGAGATCTGAGCACGAAAGCGGCAGGCAAAATAGACGTGGAAGGGAAAGAAAACGCGCCCATGGAACGACGCACCGACAGAATCACCATCACCAACACGATGATCGGGCTCTTTCTGGTAGGTCTTTCGGTGCGGACTTTCGTAATCTCCCTCCCGACCGTCGCGGATGGACTCAACACCGATATGCTTGGAGTTTCCTGGGCGCTCATCGCGTATCAGGTGGCGGCCATAGGGCTGGGAATCGTGCTTGGACAATTAGGGGATGTCTATAGCCGTTACAAGATTTACGGGCTTGGACTGATTGTCGCTACGCTCAGCGCCCTCTTGTGCGGGCTTTCACAAAACATCGGGGAACTGATGCTGTTCCGGTTCTTTCAAGGCGTCGGCGGCGCCATCATTCACTCCTCCGGCCGGGCCTTGGCCATGGAGGCGATGCCGGAAGGCTCGGAAGGAAAAGCCCAGGGCCTGATGGCCATGGCGCACCACTTCGGTTTCTTCATCGGGCCCCCGATCGGTGGATTTATTATCGATATGGGTTCCTGGAGAGGCATTTTTTTCTTTTTGGTCCCGTTCGGTGTAGTAGCCATTCTTCTCACTTATCTTTCGAAACACAAACCAGCGCCGAAAGCCGCAGAACGACGTCGCACGGTCGACTACGGAGGCGCTGCGCTGTTTATG